>JASGCR010000228.1 GCA_030054015.1 Candidatus Symbiobacter sp.
TAATCAGAATCAATATCTTGCACCAACCCCCCCAAGAAAAGCTATGAATTTTTTTACAAAAAATTCTAGCTTTTCTATCCCCCCCTTCCTAAGCAGGAAGGGGGGGTAAAGGTTGTAACTTTTATAAGGAGAATGAGTCATAGCCAGAACCCCTTTTGATATGGCACCAAGCCGCGACGGCCCCCGTGTCAATGAAGAAATCACCATCCCGAACGTGCGTCTGGTCGATCAAGACGGCGAAATGTTAGGCGTGGTCTCGCGCAACGAAGCCTTGGAAAAGGCGGCGGCGGCGGGGCTTGACTTGGTGGAAGTGGCCCCCAATGCCGAGCCGCCCGTGTGCAAAATCCTCGATTACGGCAAATTTAAGTACGAGGAACAAAAGCGCAAAAACGAAGCCCGCAAAAAGCAAAAAATCATTGAAATCAAGGAAATCAAACTGCGTCCGACCATTGATGACAATGATTACAACGTGAAATTGCGGGCGATGCAGCGTTTCCTTGAAGAAGGCGACAAGGTCAAAATCACCTTGCGATTCCGTGGTCGGGAACTTACGCACCAGGATTTGGGCATGAAATTGCTGGTACAGGTCAAAAATGATCTCGAAGAAACCGCCAAGGTTGAGCAGCATCCCAAAATGGAAGGCCGCCAAATGATCATGGTCTTGGCCCCAAAATGAACTTTTCCGCATGAATGACGCATCGGCGGCGGCGCCAAGATTTTATGGAAGACGCAAATCGCATAAATTGCGGCAGCATCAGCAGGAACTTTATGACACGCTGTTGCCGCGATTGAGGTTGCGCGTGGATCATCTGGCGACGGGCGGCATCGCGGCGGCGTTTGCCGGGGATGCGCCGCGACCTGTGCCTTATCGTGACTATTGGCTCGAAATTGGCTTTGGCGGCGGCGAGCATATGGTGGGCCAGGCGACCGCCGCTCCCGATATTGGCATCATGGGCTGTGACATGTTTATCAATGGCATTGCCCAGGCCTTGCGTCCTATCGAACAGGGGCAAATCGCCAATATCCGCCTGTATGAAGGCGATGCGCGTCGGTTATTGGCATTATTGCCCGCCCACAGCCTGGCGAAAATTTTTATTTTATTCCCCGATCCCTGGCCGAAAAAACGCCATCATCGGCGGCGGATCATTAATCCGGCGGTAATGGACGCGCTGGCGTTTGTGTTAAAGCCGGGCGGGGAGTTGCGCCTCGCCACCGATGATCTGTCTTATCTGCCGGCGATGCTCCGCGTGACGCTTGGTCACCGTGCATTTCATTGGACGGCGCGGCAAGCCAGCGATTGGCAAACCCCGCCGCCTGGTTGGGTGCCGACGCGTTATCAAAAAAAGGCCGAAAAAGCCGGACGGGTGCCGTATTTTCTTAATTTTACACGGGTTTAGGGGGGGCTTTGCATTTTGGGAATTATACGCCAGGGGGATTACCCGCCAGCCTGCAAACGGAAATCCGTTTGCAGGCTGGCGGGTAATGACGCGCTTTAGTTAGCGCGGCAGGATAAAACTCACCACCTAAAATCATAACATGCTATAATGTTCTGGATCAGTCTCTAAGTCCAAGCGTCAAGATGCCACACTGAGTAACCGCTTCCTTACCCAAGAAAACTGGGATAAACTGATAGAAACTTACCGAGGGTGTGCGCCATGACCATTGATACCGAAAAAAACCTTCAAAAATGGCAGGAATTGGCGGAAGCCGAGGCCAAATCCTTGCGCCAAAACCTCTTGCCCACCCCAACGCCCGAAGGCCTCGCTATCAAGCCGCTTTACACGGCGGCGGATTTGGACGGGATTGACCATCTGGATAACCTGCCGGGCCTGGCCCCCTTTGTGCGGGGGCCACGTGCGACCATGTACCGGCTGCGGCCCTGGACGATTCGTCAATATGCCGGATTTTCGACGGCGGCGGAGTCGAATGCGTTTTATCGCCAGGCTTTGGCGGCGGGGCAAACTGGATTGTCGGTGGCGTTTGACCTGGCTACCCATCGTGGCTATGACAGCGACCATCCACGGGTCGAAGGCGATGTGGGCAAGGCCGGGGTGGCGATAGATTCGGTCGAAGACATGAAAATCCTGTTTGATGGGATTCCGCTCGATAAAATCTCGGTCTCGATGACGATGAATGGGGCGGTGTTGCCGATTCTCGCCAATTTCATTGTCGCCGCCGAGGAGCAAGGCGTAAAAATGGACGCATTGTCCGGCACCATCCAAAATGACATTCTCAAAGAATTCATGGTGCGCAATACCTATATTTACCCGCCCGAACCATCGATGCGCATCGTCGCCGACATTATCGCTTTTACGGCGGAAAACATGCCGAAATTCAATTCGATTTCGATTTCCGGCTATCACATGCAAGAAGCCGGCGGCACGGCGGTGCAAGAACTGGCCTTTACCCTGGCGGATGGGGTGGAATATGTGCGGGCGGCCTTGGCGCGGGGCTTGGATATTGATGCGTTTGCGCCGCGATTGTCGTTTTTCTTTGGCATTGGCATGGATTTTTTCATGGAAATCGCCAAATTGCGGGCGGCGCGGCTGATCTGGGCGGCGGAGATGGCTAAATTCTCCCCCCAAAAAGCCGAAAGCCTGTCCTTGCGCACCCATTGCCAAACGTCGGGCGTAAGCCTGACCGAACAAGACCCCTATAACAACATCATCCGCACAACGATTGAGGCGATGGCCGCCGTGCTGGGCGGTACCCAATCGCTGCACACCAATTCGTTTGACGAGGCTTTGGCTTTGCCGACCCCGATCTCGGCGCGGATTGCCCGCAACACGCAATTGATCCTGGCCGAGGAATCCGGCCTCACCCGCAGTGTCGATCCTTTGGGCGGTAGTTACTATATCGAGGCCTTAACCGCCGATTTGGCGGCGGCGGCGCGGGCTTTGATGTCCGAAGTCGAGGCGATGGGCGGCATGACCCGCGCGGTGGCGGCGGGAATGCCCAAACTCCGCATCGAAGAAGCCGCCGCCAAACGCCAGGCCGCGATTGATCGCGGCGAGACCATCGTCGTGGGGGTGAATAAATATAAACCCGATCATGCGACAGAAATTGCGCTGCGGTCGATTGATACTGGCGAGGTGCGCGACCAACAAATTTTTCTTCTCAAAAAAGTCCGTGCCAGCCGCGATACGGAAAAGGTGAAACAAGCCATCGAGTATTTGACGGAATGCGCCCGCGACAACGGCGGAAAATCGGAAAAAAATTTGCTCGCGGCTGCGGTGGTGGCGGCGCGGGCGCGGGCGACGGTGGGCGAAATTTCCGATGCGCTGGAGAAAATTTTTACCCGCCACCGGGCGGTGAATCGCTCGATTTCGGGGGTGTATGGCGCGGCCTTTGACGATGATGCGGGATTTCACCGCATTCAACAGAAAATCGCCGATTTTGCCAAGGATGAAGGTCGCCGCCCGCGTTTATTGGTGGTGAAATTGGGGCAAGATGGTCATGATCGCGGGGCCAAAATCATTGCCACTGGCTTTGCCGATTTGGGCTTTGATGTCGATATTGGGCCATTATTCCAAACCCCCGCCGAAGCCGCCAAGCAAGCCATTGAAAATGACGTGCATGTGATTGGAGTCTCCAGCCAGGCGGCGGGGCATCTGACCTTGGTGCCGCAATTGATCGCTTCCTTGCGCCAAGCCGGGGCGGACGATATTGTGGTGGTGTGTGGGGGAGTTATTCCACCGCAAGATTATGCCCCCTTGCAACAGGCGGGGGTTGCCGCCATTTATGGCCCTGGTACCAACCTCACCGAAGCGGCGGCAGCGATGATTGAGATACTTTCGCAGCGCCAAAAAGTTGGGGCATGAGGTGAGAGTTTCTTCGTTTCAACCATGCCGTTAGGAAAGTCTGAATAAGGACTAAGGAGCGTCAAAAAAAAGAGAGCGTCAAAAAAAAGAGAGCGTCAAAAAAAAGAGAGCGTCAAAAACGGGAGCGTCAAAAAAAAGAGAGCGTCAAAAAAAAGGGAGCGTCATTACCCGCCGCCTTATTCGTGGAACGAATAAGGCGAGT
>JASGCR010000010.1:0-5588 GCA_030054015.1 Candidatus Symbiobacter sp.
CAGATTTATGCCGCTTCGCGGCAAAAATCTGCGGGTAATGACGCTCCTTTTGTTATGACCTAATCAAACCTTCCTAATCCGGAAGGGAAGGAAACGTACGGATTTTTTAGGCAACAGAGTATAACGAATCCAAGGATACGTTCGCTCGCCGCCGCGCAACCGCCGAGCCATGCAGTTTATGCGTCCCAGCCGTGCGAATTTTGCGCATTCTACCCGCTTTCGATAAGGGTTATTTCAGTATTCTGTGTTCTTATTTACTCCATCAGAGGTTTTTCATGTCGTCTCACCCAGCAATTTCTATGGCCCCGTTCGCCGCAACGTCACATCAAGACCTGATCACGCCGGAATTGTTGGAATTTTTGGTGCAATTACATCGTCGCTTTGACGGCGAAAGACGCCGCTTATTGGCCGCCCGCGAAGCCCGCAAAATCAGACTCGACCAGGGGGAGAAACCCAATTTCCTGCCTGAGACCAAGGCCATTCGTGACGGTAATTGGAAAGTCACCGGTAACCCCGCCGAACTGGATGATCGCAAAGTCGAAATCACCGGCCCCACCGACCGGAAAATGATTATCAACGCCCTTAACAGTGGTGCCCGCGTGTTCATGGCGGATTTTGAAGATTCCAACACCCCGACCTGGCACAATCAAATTGAAGGCCAGATCAATCTGTATGATGCGGTGCGCCGACAAATTACCTATACCAATCCCGACAATCATAAATTTTACGAATTGGTTAAGAATCCCGCCATTTTGATGGTGCGCCCCCGCGGATGGCACATGGAGGAACGCCATGTCCAGGTCGATGGCCAGGTGATGAGCGGTTCTTTGTTTGATTTTGGCGTGTTTGTGTTCTTGAATGGCCGGGAATTATTGACCCGCCATTCCGGGCCTTATTTTTACCTGCCCAAAATCGAATCCCATCTCGAAGCCCGTTTATGGGCGCAGGTGTTGGATTTCGCCGAAGACCATATCGGGCTTAAACGCGGCACCATTCGCGCCACGGTATTGATCGAAACCATTTTGGCCGCCTATGAAATGGATGAAATCATCTATGAATTGCGCGATCATTCGGCGGGGCTTAATTGCGGTCGCTGGGATTATATTTTCAGTTTTATCAAAAAATTCCGCCACGATCCCAAAATGGTCATGCCCGATCGCAGCCAGATCACCATGACCGCCCCGTTCCTGAGTGCCTATGTCAAATTGCTGATCCAAACCTGTCACAAGCGCGGCGTCCATGCGATGGGCGGCATGGCCGCGCAAATCCCCATCAAAGACGACCCCGCCGCCAACGACATTGCCATGAAAAAAGTGCGGGCCGATAAACACCGCGAGGCCAGCCTCGGTCATGACGGCACCTGGGTCGCTCATCCCGGCATGGTGGCAATTGCGCGCGAAGAATTTGATGCCATTTTCACCGGCCCCAACCAAATTAATCTGCCCATCAGCAATCATGTTACCTCGGCGGCTGAACTGATCGAAATTCCCCACGGCGATTTTACCGAGCAAGGCTTGCGCCACAACATCAATGTTAGCATTGGTTATTTGGAATCTTGGCTGCGCGGCATCGGTTGTGTGCCGTTGCATCATTTGATGGAAGATGCCGCCACCGCCGAGATTTCTCGCACCCAAGTTTGGCAATGGCTGCATCACAAAGTTAAGATCGAGGGCAACCGCGAAGTCACCCTGGCCCTGATCCAAGCCATGATCAATGACGATCTCGCCGCCACCGAAAAACGGCTTGGGGCCTCTGCCTTCGCGCAATGGCGTTATCATGACGCGGCGGCTTTATTCGAGCAATTGGTGGCCTCGCCCGATTTGGAAGATTTCCTCACCCGTCCGGCCTATGATGCGATTCACCGCGCGTGAGGGCGCGGCATCGTGCCGCCGCCGCCAATGATCACGGCTTTGCCGTCTTCGGTGCCGGCGGCGAGGCTGTTCCCATCCGGCGCAAAGGCCAGGCAGGCAATGGCGGCCCGGCGCGAGACCTCGACCCGATGCAAATTGCCGTGCGATTTGCCGTTCAAGCCCAAATCAATTAAAACCAAACTGCCATCTTCATAGCCCCCAGCCAAGCACCAATCGGCAGGGCGGTGCGGGTTGGATGCCAGGGCGGTGAGGTTGGGCGGCAAAGGCGGGGTCTGCCCCCGCAAGGCCGGTTTTTCGGGCGGAATGTAAAATGCGCGCGGCTCGGAACCCTCAGGCCCGGCACCGGTAAAATCCCAGCCCATCATTTCCGGCACGCCCGACCCCAACAAATAACGGCCATCCGGCGTCCAGGCGACGGATTTAATTTTGGCCCCATAGCCCGACATGCGCAAATCAGTGCCGTCACGCATCCGCCAGACATGCAACTCGCCCTCGCCCAAGCCCGCCGCCAAATATTCCCCATCGGGACTTAAGGCCAGCGACAGCAGCGCACCCTTCCATGCCAGCTTTGTTGCGGCTGGGCTTTGCGAAACTGGGCTTTGCGCTGGGATTGTTGCGGCATCGCCAAGCGGCCATAAACTGATGCCGCCAAAATAGGCAACCGCCAGCCTATTCCCCACCAATTGCAAGGCGGAAATGCTGCCCTCATGCGGGGGATAGAGCCTGGGCGTGAGATCAGCCGCCCGCCCATTTTCACGGCCAGAAAACGCGCGGGTGATTTTTTCTATTATTTGCGCCGCTTGGATGCAGGCGAGAATTTTCCCATAGCTGTAATAAACATCCCGATTGGGCGCGACCTGCAAATTGTCAATCCACCGCCCGCTATGGCGCACCAGCGGGATAATTTTCCCCGCCAAGGAGACGAGATTAACCCCCCCATCATCGCCGCCGGTGATGAAATATTCACCTAATTCCGGGCGAGAATTCACGTCAGAATCCTGTCCAGTACCCTGGCGAAAATCCGGGCCAAAATCAATCGCCGCCAAGGCCTGCACCAGGGACGGATCGCCGCCGCTGCCGACGGGCAGCGTGATTTCTTGGCTTTTGTGAAACCGGCTTTCGGCTAAATTCACCAAACGCAAGGTACCATTGCCCAGGGCAAAGGCCACCGCCCCGGAACGCGGCGAAAAAGCAATCTTGGTAACAAAATGATTAAAAGCCCAGTGATTCGATTCGGTCATAATCTAGGCCAGACATGCCATAAAGGATCGCCGCAAGGCGGGTTCGTCTAAATTGCGCCCGATAAACACCAATTGGTTTTGCCGTTTATCGCGGGGCCGCCAATTTTGCCCAAAGCCAATGCGGAACTGCATATGCACGGCTTGGAACACCAAACGTTTGGCCTCACCGGGGAGGGCCAGTACGCCCTTGGCACGGAAAATATCCGCCCCTTTTTCGCGCAGCAATAAGGCCATCCATTCCTCAAAAGCCTCCGGATCAATCGGCTGGTCGCTTGCCAGCGAGATGCTCGTCACCTCGGAATCATGATCATGGTGATGCCCATTGCGGAGAAAGCCCGGATCAACCGCCAAAATTTTTTCCAATTCAAAGGCTTGGCGGCCCAGAATCAGTTTGGGATCAATCACACCTTCTTGGGTGCGGATAATCTCGCAAAACCGGTTGATGGCGCGGATTTTGCCCTCGACCGCGTCCAATTCCGCCGCCGTCACCAAATCGGTTTTATTCAGCAAAATCACATCGGCAAAGGCGATTTGGGCGACGGCCTCGCGCCCCTCGGACAATTGGCGCGAGATGTTTTTGGCATCCACCACGGTGATAATGGCATCAAGCCTGGTTTTTTGCTGCAAATCCTCGTCGGCAAAAAATGTTTGCGCCACCGGTGCCGGGGCCGCCAAGCCGGTGGTTTCAACGATAATCCCATCAAATTTTTGACTGCGTTGCAACAGGCCGGTAATGATGCGAATCAAATCCCCCCGCACCGTGCAACAGACACAGCCATTATTCATTTCAAAGATTTCTTCGTCCGCCGCCACCACCAATTGGTCATCAATGCCCAATTCGCCAAATTCATTGATGATGAGCGCGTATTTCTGCCCATGCTGGGCCGTGAGCAAATGATTGAGCAGAGTCGTTTTGCCCGCCCCCAAATAGCCGGTCAAAATGGTAACGGGAACGCTTGTGGCGGTATTTTTCATGGGTTTTTTCCGGGGATAAATCCTAAAGATAAAAAAATGGCACTTACGCGGCGACCCGCGAAGCAGCCACATAGAGCGTCCAAAACGGGAGCGTCATTACCCGCCAGCCTGCTAGCGGGTATCCGCTTGCAGGCTGAGTCGGGTAATCCCCCAGGAGTATTGTTCCTTAAAACTCCTGGGGGATTACCCGACTCGCCTTATTCGTTCCACGAATAAGGCGGCGGGTAATGACGCTCTCTTTTTTGATGCTCTTTGGGAGTGCGGCGTCAGGACTTATTCAGACCTTCCTTAACAATGTTACAGCTCGATAATCATTTTTTCGCGGGCGACAAAGGCGCGATCCCACTGAGATTTGACCTCGGCTTCAAGCTTTTCCATGATGGCATCGGTGCGATCAGGCTCGTGATGGAACAAGGCGTAACGCTTGACATCAGCCGCCTGGCCCAGGCGCATCCCCTCTTGCCAGGTGGAATGCCCCCACCCAATTTTGGCGGGGAATTCTTGGTCGGTATAAGTTGTATCATAAATAAACAAATCGGCGGATTTGATAAAGTTAATAATGCCTTGGTCGGGTTGGCTTATAACATGTTCCACATCGGTAATATAACATATTTTCTTGCCGTCTAATTCGATGCTATAGCCCGTCGCCCCGTTGGGATGGTACAGCGCAATGGTGCGGACCATAAACCCATTGAGGGATAAATCCTCCCCCGCCACAAAGTCGGTATATTCCGTTATCCCGCGCATGGCCTTGATCGGCACCGGAAAAGTTGGCTCGCCAAACACCGCATTAAACACCGATTCGATCCCACGGGGCAATTTCAAATGACCGGCAAAAACATCGAGTTTGAAATCCGGATTCCAGACCGGCGAGAAAAACGGCAACCCCATAATATGGTCAAGATGGGCGTGCGACAAAAGCAAACTTGCCGATTTAATATTTTTTGCCCGTATATATTTCCCCAATTCGACGATGCCCGTACCCGCATCCAGAATCAACATCGCATCGCCCTTTTCAACCGTAAGGCATGATGTGTTGCCGCCATATTTTAAATGGGTGTCAGAAGCACAGGGAATGCTCCCCCGAACTCCCCAAAAAGTTACTTTCATTGTAAATCTGCTCAACCAAGGCGATGAATACGAAAAATCAATCGGGTAACCCACGCACGGACATTGCCACTCCGTTAGCGTACTTTGTTAAAATAATCTATCATTCTTTTGCGAGGGGTGCAAATTTTTTGCAAAAATTTTTACACCCCTCAATAAAAAGGGTTATTGCCATGGCATTGTGGGGAATAATTCGCCTGGGGGCTTTCCCCCGACCCGCCGCACAAGAGGCGCGGCGGCGGGTAATGACGCTCCTGGTTTAAGCGGCGGGCAATGACGCAGTTTGGCGCGATAAAAAGGGAGCGTCATTACCCACCAGACTGCAAGCGGATTGCCGCTTGCAGTCTGTGTTGGGTAATCCCCCAGGAGTTTTGGGGAATAATCCTCCTGGGGG
>JASGCR010000010.1:5688-17456 GCA_030054015.1 Candidatus Symbiobacter sp.
ATTACCCGACCGATTTATGCCGCTACGCGGCAAAAATCTGCGGGTAATGACGCTCCATTTTTTGGCTCTAATCCTCCTGGGGGATTACCCGACCGATTTATGCCGCTACGCGGCAAAAATCTGCGGGTAATGACGCTCTCTTTTTATCGCTCTTGGTTGGCGGGTAATGAGACTCTTTCGCTGCGCAAGCTCTTATTTAACCAACGGCGTAAATTTTTTCACCAGGGCGGCAAAAAACCCATCGGTGGTTAAATAAGGCTGGTTTGGCCCAATTAAAAGTGCCAAATCTTTGGTCATGGCACCCGATTCGATGAGGGCGACGCAGGTTTTCTCTAACCCCAGGGCAAAATCACGCAAATCCTGATTGTGGTCGAATACCGCCCGCCATTGCAGCCCCCGCGTCCAGGCGAAGATCGACGCGATCGGATTGGTCGAGGTTGGCCGTCCGGCCTGGTATTCGCGGAAATGGCGGGTGACGGTACCGTGAGCGGCTTCGGCTTCGACGGTTTTTCCATCGGGAGTTAATAATACCGAGGTCATAAGCCCCAGCGAGCCATACCCCTGGGCCACCGCATCGGATTGCACATCGCCATCGTAATTTTTACAAGCCCAGATAAAGCCGCCCGGCGATTTCAAAGCCGAGGCCACCATATCATCGATCAAACGATGTTCATAGACCAGGCCTTTGGCCTGGAATTTTGCCGCATACTCGGCATCATAAACATGTTGAAATATGTCCTTAAACCGCCCGTCATAGGCTTTGAGGATGGTATTTTTGGTCGAAAGATAAAGCGGATAACCGCGATTAAGCGCATAATTGAAACAGGCCGCGGCAAATCCCTTGATCGATTCATCGATATTATACATCGCCAAAGCGACGCCCGGCCCCTCAAAATCATAAATCTCCCAAGATTTTTCCGGCCCGCCTTGGGACGGGCGAAACACCAACCGCAAGGTGCCGGCTTCGGGAATCACGACATCGGTGGCGCGATATTGGTCGCCAAAAGCATGACGCGCAATCACAATCGGTTGCGTCCAACTTGGCACCAAACGCGGCACGTTTTGACACAAAATCGGTTCACGGAACACCGTCCCCCCCAAAATATTGCGAATGGTGCCGTTGGGGGAACGCCACATTTTTTTCAAGTTAAATTCTTTGACCCGCGCCTCGTCCGGCGTGATGGTGGCGCATTTCACCCCCACCCCATATTTTTTGATCGCCTGGGCGGCATCGATGGTGACTTGGTCTTCGGTCGCATCACGGTGCTGAACGCCAAGATCATAATATTCAAGTTTAATATCCAAAAAGGGTAGAATTAACTCATCCCGAATTTTTTTCCAAATAACCCGAGTCATTTCGTCGCCGTCAATCTCAACCAGCGGTGTTGTGACCTTAATTTTAGCCATGATTATTTCCCCTCAAACGCGAAATTTTGGCAAGATAGCCGCAGATAACCTATAATATCAAAGCCTGGACAAACTCTGGACAAATTCTGGGCCTATGAGACAACATTGCTGTGTTGGTTGACGGTGACAGGTTCACCCTGTTGGCGCGAAATACACACGCGATTTTTCCCCGTTTTCTTGGCGTGATAAAGGGCTTGGTCGGCGCGGTCTATGGCATCTTCGAGCATTTCTTCCCCCGAATAAAATTCCGTCATGCCGATGCTGACGGTCATCTTAAATGACCCTTCGCGCGTTTCGATCACATCCTCGGCAATTTTAAGGCGCAAACGTTCGGCGACCAAAATTGCCTCGCGCTCGGTGGTTTGCGGCATGACCACGACGAATTCTTCGCCCCCATAGCGCGCCAAAAGGTCTTGGATACGGAGCATAAGCCGCGCCGTGTTGGCCAGGCTACGCAAAGCCCGATCCCCCGATACATGACCATAAGTGTCATTGATTACCTTAAAATTGTCAATATCGATCATAAGCAAGGCCATGTTAAAGCCATAACGTTGCGAACGATTTAATTCAATCAATGCGGCGTGGAAAAATTCACGGCGATTCAAAATTTCGGTGAGCGGATCAATGGTTGACAAAGTCAATAATTGATCAATTTTATCGGCTTTTTTGATTTCCAACGAACACCAGACCGCGATAAAGCTCGAAAAAAACACCCAATCCAACCCGTGATGCCCGAAAATCGTGGCATCAATCAAGAGTTGGTCATGATATTGAGTCAAATCCGAGGGGAAGAAATCACCCAAAAACCAAGTAATAAAACTTAGGGCGATCACCAGGAAGCTGAAAAACGGGTAAATGTTTTTCTTTCCGGTACCATAAAGCCAGAGAAAAAAACATAAATACAAGCATTCCGCCAATAAATTGGCAGATGAAAAAACACAAATTAGGAAGATAACGGCACAGATAACGCAAGCAATTGCGAAAGTGCGACGCTTTCCTATTTCGACCACGTGCCCACCTTTCCCAATATTGTGCCATGCCCTATTGGCGTGGCTTTATTATTTTCCAATATGGCTTGGCATGAATGAGTTTGGGTATTGTGTCACGACCCGGTTTAGGCCGTTGTCACACCCGTTACCTCTTTCTTCTCAATCCGTTTTTTAAGCCGTTTGGCCTCGGCTGATAAATTGCGTTCATGCGCCGAAGCCAGAAACATATCAATCCCGCCCGCTTGTTCCACCGAACGAATCGCATTGACGGACAAACGCAACCGCACCATCATCCCCAACCGGTCACTCAGCAAGCGGGTCGATTTAAGATTCGGCAAAAACCGGCGGCGGGTCTTGTTGTTGGCATGGCTGACATTATTTCCGGTCAGTACCGCTTTGCCGGTAAGGTCGCAACGACGTGACATATTAAGCATCCTTTGGAGATAAAAGCGAACGCAATCAAAACGCGCAACAAATTATTCGTCTTGTTCATCAAACTTCGGAACCCGAACTTGCCGCAAGCGTCGCCATGGGTAAAAAATTTTTGCCCGCCTGTCAAGCAATATATCACACGTGACGGGGCGCAAAATCGGTTAAGCTGCCTTTATACGGCTTAAAGAGCGGAAAAGCCAAGTCGCCTTTTTTGCTGGTACCGAGATTTAATCCGACCAGGGCTTCGGCAAATTTTACCGCCGCCGTCACCCCATCAATCACCGGCACGCCCAAGTTTTCGCTCAAAAAAGCCACCAAATCGGCCATGCCGGCACAGCCTAGCACAATCGCGGCACTGTTGTCTTCGCGCAAAGCCGTTTCACATTCGGCCAGAATCCGCGCCCTCGCCCCCGATGCCGGATTGTCCAATTCCAACACCGGCAAATCAATCGCGCGTACGCGGCGGCAATGATGTTCCATGCCATAATTGCGCACCAAATGCTCGGCAATCACCCGCGTACGACCCAATGTTGTCACCACCGAAAAACCGGTGGCGAGGAAACTGGCGGCGTGCATGGCTGCCTCGGCAATGCCCAGCACGGGTGCCGCCGTCAATTCCCGCACCGCGAGCAAACCCGGATCGCCAAAACAGGCAATGACAAAGGCATGATCACGGCCGGTGGCGATGCCCTCCCGATTGCCGCGTTGTTCCTCAATCAGATTGGCATTTTTAACCGCCTGGGCCAGGCCAACAATACTCATCGCCTCGTCATAATGACATTCAATCGATACCGCCCCCGCGCCTGAGGTCATGTCAATAATCTCGGTACCTGGAGCGGCGACATGCCGGGCCGCCGCCGCAATCGTGGCGGTCATGCTGGCGGTGGTATTGGGATTGATTACATAAATGCGCATGGTTGGGATTTTTCCTGACAAGCTATAGGTACATATTTGGCAAAGATAACCGAGCAACACCGCCATTTCACGGGCAGGAGTCACCGGCACGAACTCATTGGCACGAGTCACCGTTACGAGTCACCGTTACGAGTCACCGGCACGAACTCATTGGCACGAGACGCTGGCACGAACTCATTGGCACGAGACGCTGGCACGAGTCACCAGCACGAGTCACTGGCACGAGACGCTTTTTAATCAAAGTTATCGCAAACTGCAAATATTTCTTGCATGATACATTGCGGATAGGTTAAATACTATGACACGGGGAAGAAATAAGACAAGGTCGAAAATGGTCGCTGAAATTAGGGTTAAGACCAGATAGAGACCCGTCATGGTTAAACTTAATTGCCACGCCTCACGCGCTTTAACTTTTCGTCAACCTAATGTGGTTAAGACCGAGAAAAGACCCAAATCCTATATGATTTTTATCCGATGCGGGGACGGTTCTAACCTAAGGAGCAAAAATATGAGTCTGTCAAAAAACATCCTTCGTCACATGACGGGCGTGGCTGGTGCCACCGCCCTTATTTTGGCGACATCCAGCCTGACCGGTACGCTCACAACGACCGCCCGCGCCGCGGATGAACTGCATATCGGTTTTGTTGGTGTGACCAGCGGCCCGGCCGCGGCCTGGGGTACATCCAACAAACGTTCGATGGAAACCCGCGCCGACTGGTTGAATGAAACCGGTGGTGTCGAAATCGGTGGGAAAAAATACAAGATCGTGATCGATTCGTTTGACGATCAAAAAGACCCGAAATTGGCCATCGAAGGCATCAACCAAATGATTTCAAAGGGCGTTCACTATGTGGTCGGCCCCAATACCGATGATGGTGCCTCTGCCGTGCGTCCCGATGCCGAAGCCAAAGGGGTGATTTATTTCCCCTATGCCTTCCCCAAAGAACTTTATACCAAACCGGCCAAAAATGCCGTGCTTGGGATGATTGCCAATTATCAATCCGGCCCGGCCATTTTCAAATGGCTTAAGGATAACGAAAAACTCCAAACCTTGGCGATGATTGCCGCCAATGAATCGGACGCGCTGAGCCAACGTGATGGCGGCATGGCGGCGGCCAAAGCGGCTGGCCTCAAAGTGGTCTCCGGTACCGTCACTTATCAAAGCGATACGACTGATTTCGCCCCGATTTTGACCCCGGTGATCAAATCCAAACCCGGTGCGATTTATCTCGCCGGTGTGTCGCCCGCTCATGCGCCGCGTATTATCAAAGTGGGGCGTGAATTGGGCTTTAAGGGTCGCTTTATCGCCACCACCGGCATGGATGCCAAAGTGCTGAAAGAAGGCGCGGGTGATGCGGCCAATGGCTTTATCTCGGTGGGCGGTGCCTCGACCCCCGAATTGGCTTCGCCGATGATGAAGGAATTCGTCACGCGTTACACCAAGAAATTTGGTGAATATAACGACGAATCCAACACCAAAGTTTATGCCCTCGATTACATTCTCGAGACGCTGAAAGCCAACCCCAAAGCCATGAAAGATGTCAATGAGTTCAAAAAGACGATTGACAGTTTCTCGGCCAATAACCCGTTCGTGAATGGCGGCGACAAACCGAACATGAAAATGCGTTATGTCGGTATGTCCTCGTTCGGTCAAAAACGCCAAATCTTTGTGCCGATGGTCATCAACGAATATAGAGATGGTGACTTTAAGACCTTGTTCGTGGGTCAAGCGGATTAATTGCCCGCGGATGATAATCGTCATCTAAGTGCAGTGCAATATCCCGTTCTAAAACGCAAGTTTTAGAACGGGATATTTGATTTTTTGAGGTAATTTTTTGGCTTTTTTATTGCAATGCAGCATTGAATTATTTTAATTTTGTGCATTTTTTATTTGCAGACTGATGTAAAATGGGTTAATGTCACCGCATGATTAACGCTGCGGCAACAGATTGCTCTTTGGCTGCAAATGGCCGGATTGTCCTAACAACTGAAACACACTTGGAAAAAAAATCATCATGGAACAGGTTGTCGTCAATGGTTTGTTTAGCGGTGCGCAATATTCGCTGATCGCCCTCGGCTTAACCTTAATATTTGGCCTTATGAATGTGTTGAATTTCGCACACGGTCAAATGTATGTCTTGGGTGGGTTGGTCACATATACCATCGTAACCTTTGGGTTTGGGTTTATCCCGCCGGATGCCTTTACCATTTTTGGCATTGATTTCATTTTCCCGATTGCCCTGATTTGCGCCGGTATGGTTTTGGCGATTTTGGGGGCATTGTTCGAGAAATTATTGTTCCGCACCGTGATTCGCCGCAGCAAGCGAGATGAATCAACCATGTTATTGGCGGCGGCGACGGCCTTTTTGCTCGATGCGAGCCTGTTATTGATTTTTGGCGAGAAACTCCATTCCGTTCCCGATTTGGTGGATGGCATCATCAGCACTGATCTTGAGCCGGTATTCCCCGCTATCCCCTTTTCCGACAGTTTCAATTTGCCCTATTACAAATTATTGTTGGGGGTGATCGCTTTTGTCATGATCTTGCTGTTTGTCGCCGGGATGCGCTTTACCCGCCCGGGCCGCGCCATGCGCGCCCTCGCCCAAGATCGCATGGCCGCCCAACTTATGGGGGTGAATGTCGGTCGTTACACCATGATTGGTTTTGCCGTGGGGGCGATGTTGGCCGGCATGACTGGTGGGTTGCTCTTGGCCGCCAGTGGCGGCATCCAAGCGACCGAGGGTGGGGCCAAATCGATCCTCGCCTTTGAAATGATCATGCTGGGCGGGGCGGGGGTTACGGGCGGCGCGATTGCGGGCGGCTTTATCTTGGGCATGATGCAATCGGTTGGTCATAGTTTTCTCGGTAATTTCACCGATTTGGTGATTTTTGCCGCCCTGGTCGTGTTCTTATCGATCCGCCCGCAAGGATTAATGGGCAAGCCCTGGGGTTGAGCCGGAATGGCGCACCCGCGGCGGTTGAATTGCCGCCTTCGCCGCCGCCCAACTTGCCTTGGGTCACTTATCGTCACGTCATTAACATTGCAGTTCGTTGGATCAAGTAAGGTTGTAACATCATGGAACGTTTCCCCAGTAATCCGAACCTTCCATCGCCACAGCGCGGCAATCTTTCTAATTTATCGCGGTTTGTACAAGAATCGCGTCCAACCTGGCCTTGGCTTGGTACGGTTTTTGCTCTCATTCTCTTGTTTTTTGTTATTCCCGACTTTATCGCGTCGATGCGACCGGAAAAACAGGGACTCATTTATTACCAATTTACCCAAATCGCGCTGTTATCGATTGCCGCCGCCGGGGTCTGGCTCACATTTTACATTGGCCGCATCAATATTGGGCAAGGCGCGTTGTGTCTGGTAGGTGCCTATGTTTCCGCGATTGTCCAAGTTAAACTTGATGTTTCCTATTGGTTGACCATCCCCTTGGCCGGAATTTTTTGCGTTTTGGTTGGCATTGTGATTGGCTGGCCGATTCTGAGGCTGCGCGGGGTGTATTTCGCCATGATTACCCTGATTTTAACCGAAGTCGCCAAATTGGTGGTGTTGAATTTTCCAATCGTTACGAATGGGGCGCGGGGTATTACCAATATTCCCTTGCCCGAAGCGGTGACATTATTTGGCTTCACCATTTTGCCAGAATTTACCGCCGATAATAACCGCATGTATTTTTATTTCCTGTCGATGTTTGTGATGGTATTGACCTTTATCGCGCTGTTTCGCTTGGTGCATTCGCGGATTGGACGTTTGTGCAAGTCTTTGCAGCAAAATGAAGAATTGGCATCTTCATTGGGGGTTAATTTGGTTTTATTGCGGCTTATCCCCTTTTGCATTTCCTGTTTCATGGGCGGAGTCGCGGGGGCACTTGCCGCCGGGGTGCAACATAATGTTGGGCCGTCCATTTTTACCGTTCAAGATTCAGTGAATTACATGTTGTATTGCTTTATGGGCGGGCTGGGTAATTTATTTGGGCCGTTGGTTGGCACCGTCATTCTGCGCATGGGGTGGAATTATTTAACGGCAGCGGGCGATTACCAATTGTTATTTTATGCCATTGCTTTGATCATTCTTATGCTGATTATTCCCAATGGCGTCATGAGTTTGTCGCCCGTCCGGATTTATCAGCGCGTCGTGGGTTGGTTGGGGAATCGCCGTCCGACTCTGAATACCGTCCCCCATAACCGCAAAAGTTAGATGACATCATGGAAACGATCTTAGAAGTCAATGAAGTATCGCGGAAATTTGGCGGTTTGGTTGCCGTCAATGGTGTGTCCTTTACGGTCAAAAAGGGCGAAATCTTGTCGGTAATCGGGCCTAATGGGGCCGGAAAATCGACTTTGTTCAAATTGATTTCCTCTTTTATGCCCACCAGCAGCGGCAATGTAACATTCCGCAAGGAACGCATCAGCGGCCTGGCCCCCCATATTGTCGCCCGCAAGGGTGTCGTGCGTACCTTCCAAGAAACCACCATTTTCCGCAATATGACGGTGCGTGAAACCGTCATCGTCGCCCATCATTTGCGGTCACGCGCCAATTTGGTTGGTTATTATTTCGGCACCCATTTGGCCCGCAAGGATGAACGCGAATTCGGCGAATCGGCGGATGAAATCTTGGCGTTTCTTAATTTAACCGCCATGGCGCATGAACAAGCCAGCAATTTGCCGCATGGTCATTTACGCGCTTTGGGGATTGCGATGGGGCTGGCGACCAATCCGGTCATATTATTGCTCGACGAACCCTTTGCCGGCATGAATCACGAAGAAACCATGCGGGCGGTGGAAATGGTGCGATCTTTGCGCGACAATCGCGGCTTAACCGTGTTGTTGGTTGAGCATGACATGCCGGCGGTGATGAAAATTTCGGATCGCATCGTTGTGCTTAATTTTGGTCAGAAAATCGCCGAGGGTACGCCACAAGAAATTCAACAAAATCCAGCGGTGATTGAGGCCTATCTTGGTACCGCCGATGAGTCGATTGGCATTTAGGGGGTTACCGTGACCAAAATTTTGGATTTACAAAATATCGAACTTTATTATGATCACGTCTATGCCTTGCGCGGTGTGTCGATCGAGGTCAATGAGGGCGAAACCGTGGCCTTGATCGGAGCCAATGGGGCCGGGAAGTCATCGATTCTGCGCGCCATTACCGGACTTCGCCGCATCAAATCCGGCCAGATCGAATATAAGGGCGAGAAAATTAACGGCCTCCCCCCCGAACGGCTGGTCGAAATGGGTATTGCGATGGTTCCCGAAGGGCGGCGCGTCTTCCCTTTTATGACGGTGCGCGATAATTTGATGATGGGGGCCTTTACCCGCCACAACAAGGCCGAGATCACCCAAACATTAGAGATGGTTTTGGCGCGCTTTCCCCGCCTTAAGGAACGCTACCACCAAGCGGCCGGCACCATGAGCGGTGGCGAGCAGCAAATGATGGTGATTGGCCGCGCCCTCATGGCTAAACCCAAATTATTATTATTGGACGAACCTTCCCTGGGTGTGGCCCCCAAATTGGTGCAGGATATTGCCCGCTCCATCGTCGCCATCAACCGCGACGAAAAAGTCAGCGTGTTGTTGGTCGAACAAAATTCGCGCATGGCCTTGTCGATTTCGGAACGGGCTTATGTTTTGGCCACCGGCTCGGTGGCTTTGGCCGGAAAATCCAAGGAAATGCGCGACGACGCACGGGTTCAGCAACTTTATTTGGGGGGGGAGTTGTAGGCCCTGGCATTGTAAATTTTTAATAGGAACAGTATCTTTAGGCGCCGCACTAACAAGAGAGTGTCAAATAAAAAGCGCGTAAAAATAAGAGAGCGTCATTACCCACCAGACGGCAAGCGGGAATCCGCTTGCCGTCTGAGTTGGGTAATCCCCCAGGAGTATTATTCCTCCAATGCCTGGGGGATTACCCGACAGATTTATGCCGCTTCGCGGCAAAAATCTGCGGGTAATGACGCTCCCATTTTTTGGCAACAAAATGCTCCTGCGGATAACTAAGCCGCGCTAAGCAAAGAACGTAAAAAAAAAAAGAGCGTCATTACCCGCCGGACAGCGAGCGGATTTCCGCTTGCTGTCCGAGTCGGGTAATCCCCCAGGAGTATTGTTCCCTAAATGCCTGGGGGATTACCCGACAGATTTATGCCGCTTCGCGGCAAAAATCTGCGGGTAATGACGCTCTTTTTTTGTCGCTCTTTGGAATTGCGGCGGGTAATGACGCACTATTGATCTATTTCCCGGTGGCATCCAGGTTACGGTCGATGCTGTCAGGGATGATCGGTTTGGCGGCGGGGTTGTCAAGATTCAAATTGGCATTGGGACCAGCATTGGCATTGGCGGGCGTGAGGCTGTTGCGGCCACATTTTTTAAATTCGTTGGCGATACATTTCAGCGCCAGGGTTCGGGCCAGATTTTGGTCTTCGGGGGATAATTGCACCGCCAATTCATTGTGGCTTTTTTGTGCGCTGGTCAAATTATTGCCATCGGTGAAAGTGCCGGACAAGGAAACTTTGATCCACATGAGGCCCTCGACCAAATCTTGGTGGCCGACATCGCCGTTGGAGACAATCTTGCCATATTCATATTGGGCATCGGACAGGCCTTTTTCCGCCACTCTTTTGAAATAGCGCGCGGACTTGACATAATCGGCGGTGACAATGTCGCCCTGGTCGTAAATTTGCCCCAATTGATAATAAGCCGCCATGTCGTTTTTGGCGGCGGCTTTTTCGAGCCAGGCAATGGCTTTGACCCGTTTATCCATGCCCAGCACCCCGGCCTGGTATAATTTCGCCATCATCGACATCGCCGAAACTTCGCCCAGATCGGCAAGTTTTTCGTACCAATCGGCGGATTTGCGATAATCCACCCGCGTGATTTTGCCGTTAAGATAGGCCAGAGCCAATTTACTGTAACAGCCAATATCGCCATTCTCGGCCCCCAAAATGTAATAACGCAGGGCATATTTGCCGCTGGCCATCTTGGTGCGATCATCGGGGTCACCCACCACGGTTTGGAAATTTTTATCGACCAACCCATTGGCAAATAAATCCCCCAAAGCTTGATAGGCCACCATCGCTTTCATTTCGATCAGTTTTTGGTAAATTTTAAGCGAAATTGTCGGGTTGTAATTTTTCCCCGCCGTGGCAAAATAGGCGGCCAAGCGGAAATTCGCGCTAATATGGCCCGCATCGGCGGCTTTTTGCAGCCAGCCCAAGGCATTAAGCCCGTCAATTTCACGGCTGGGGTCGGAATCAAGGAGATATCCCCCCACTTGCCACATGCCCGCGACATCGCCTTGGCGGGCGGCGGCCAGATAAAGATCAAGGGCGGCAACCGGATTTTGCTCAACGCCATTCTTTCCCGCCAGGGTCGCAAGCCCTAACTCGATTTGGGCTTTGCTGTTGCCGTGATCGGCCGCCTTGCGCAGCCAGGCAATCAATTCTTCCGGGGAATCATTGGATAGGGCATAAATTTGTGCCAGGGCAAATTCGGCCCAGGCCTCGCCGTGATTGGCTTTTTCTTCGATTTGGGGTTGCCAGATTTTAAGCAATTCGTTGATTTTCAAACTGGATTGCAATTTCTCACTGGCATAGGCAATTTGGATGGTTTGCGTGTTCGCTGGCTCGAAAACGCTGTTAATTTCGACATAGCCGGCGTTGTACATGAATAAAACCGGAGCAACCGTGCGCAACTCGCCGCCATCGGCCAGGGGGATTAAGATTTTCGCGGCTTGGGGATATTGCTGCAATTCATAGAGTTTCAGCCCCGCGGCCAGTTTATCACTCTTATCGCCATTATCCTCGGCCTGGGCCGGTACCGCGAAAGCCATCACGACCAGCCAGATGACGGTTAAAAATTTTCCCGCCGCGTTAAAATTTAATTTCATGATAATTGATCCTGCTTAATATCTGCATATGCGCATAGCTAAGAAGAGTCGGAACAAGTCTAATTTTACCCCCCCTTCTTTAGGAGGGTCTGAATAAGGCGAAAAAATCTCTGACCCCCCCTTCCTGCTTAGGAAGG
>JASGCR010000229.1 GCA_030054015.1 Candidatus Symbiobacter sp.
AGCGCGGAGCATTCTAACCTCAGAATGACACTCCTACTACTTATTCAGACCTTCCTAAAGAAGGTGGGTAAAACTAGACTCACTCGGACTCTCTCTTAATCCCCTAAGGCATGTGAAGATTATGGTTTTACCGCGGCAATCCCATCATCTTTGATTTCGGTTTTATTGTCCTGCATCAATTTATCGACATAGGTGCTGCGGGCGACTTGCAGTTTTTGTTCTTTGATGCGTTGGGTGATGATGTCTTTGACATCGTCATAGGGGCGAATGCCAGAGGGTTTGATTTCTTGGAGGCGCAAAATATGCCAGCCTTGGGGGGTAAGAATCGGGGGTGAGATTTCCCCAATTTTCATTTTGGCGAGGACTTCTTTGAATTGCGGCGCAATTTGTTCCTCGACTAAAAAGCCCAATTCGCCGCCTTTGTCGCGGCTCACTGTGTCTTCCGAGCAGATGCGAGCTGAACGGGCAAATTGTTCGGCTTTGGCCCCTTTGAGGTCGGCATAACATTCGTCGATTTTCCGTTTGGCTTCTTTTTTCTGATCGTCGCTGCGTTCGTCCGACGAGATCACGAAAATATGGGCGACGCGGAATTGTTTGCCAATCGTCAAGCCGGCTTTGTTGTTGTTATAGACTTCGCGCATTTCCTTCTCGGTCGGAGCGGGAATTGACGAGGAGGGGGCCACATCATTCATCAAGACCCGCACCAGCACGTCTTCACGCGAAATGGCTAATAAATCACGGGTATCTTGGGTATCGTCCAATTTGCGGCTGCGGGCTTCGGCCATCATTAATTTATTCGCCAACATTGCCGATGCCAATTCTTTCACTTTGTCGGCATTGGCCAAAAATTCATTGCGTTGGGCCGTGGTGGCTTCGGGATAAATCAAGGCGACGCGACGGCGCAATTCGTTCACCGTCACCGTAACGTTTCCGGCTTTGGCCACGACGGTATCTTCGGCGGCGCGGGCCGGTGTCACCAAACCCTGTGTCATCAAAGCTTGGCACCCAATCAGCGCAAGCACCAGACCAGCTAAAAATCGAATCCTGTAACGTTTCATGGTTTAAAACCCCAAATCAGCATTGAACAAAAAACATGCCTTGCCATCTCGGCTTGGCAAACAACCAAAATTAACCTAACCAAACCGTTGTGCTTGACCTAAGACACAGCTATCCAGGCGAATCCTAATGCCCTAACATAACGCTTTATTAATTTCTGTCAAGGGCAAAAAATTTTTTCCCCCTTATTTTCGGGCTTTATGTTAAATAGTTTTGACCCTATCGAAAAATTTGCGCCAGAGACTTTACCTTTTTTCAACCAATGACGAAGTAAAAAATGTCGAACCAGCCAAATTTTTTTCCGACGGGATATTATCAATATGTTGGTGCAACTTGCAAGATGGTTGACAAGAAAATGTTAGGATGTCGTCTGGGCTTGATCGGGTTGCTTGCGGTTGTGCTGGCACCAATGGCCTGCATCTGCACCGCCGCCTTAGCCGAGTCCGCCGCGCCCAAGCAGGACAGCAAACCCGCCGCCAAAACCCGTGCGGGCGACAAAGACAAAGACAAAGACAAGCCCGCGCCCGCCGCCAGCAAAAATTCCGCACCCGAAAATTACGCCAAAAATTTAAGCCAAATCCTCGATGTCAAGGGCATCACCGGGGCGGTTTATCCGGCGGATCATGCCATGCAATCGATCAATCCAACTTTTTCGATTTATCGTTTGGTGGTCTCGCCTGGCGGGGAATTATTGCTGGCCTATGGCTATGCCACGCGGGATCGCCAATCCGTGTATCGGGTTTGGTCGCTGACCGCCAAAGTCCTCCGGTTTGAGATGCGTACCAATTCAGCCCAAACCGCGCAAATTATGGGCAAATTACGCGATTATTTGGCCCCGCAAACCTTGATGTCTTGGCCGATACGTTCTTTGGCGACGCCGCTGGCGGTGTCGCCTGAACGCAGAATCGTGCTGCATAATGAAGGCGTGTGCGGCGGGCCGTACCGTTATTGGCTGGAATGGCAAGGGGCGGCGATTGCCCCCCCGGCTCATGCCGATATCCGGATCAAAACCCCGCCGGAGAATCTGGCTTATCCTTCCTTTGGGCGGATGTTGGCCTATCGTCCCGATGCGCCCATCCCCTATATCATCCCGCATAATTGCCCGCTGACTCTGGGCAGCGAAGCCAATGGCGATAATCTAAGCCAAACCGTGAATGGCAAACTCTTAACGCTGGATTTTGCCCAGGCTGTGCAATTGGGAAATGGGGCGATTTTGGCCTTTGCCGCCAATGCGCCGGTGATGATTCGCTTTGATGCGGCGGGGCGGTCGAATTTTAGCGATCCCCAATTGCGCCTGACCAGCACCGCCATGAGCCGCGAGCGTTTTACCGAAATCATCAACCTGGCGCGGTCGGCCAGTGGGCGATATGGCTCCTTGCCTCTTTTGGCGCGGTTCGAGGCGAATTTCAGTGCCTTATTGCCCTGATTGATGCTGTACCTTGTCTTTGTCGCCGGTGGCTTGGATCGCTATGCGGCTGCCATCGCGCAGGCGATATTGACCTTCGGTGACAATGGTCTCCCCCAAAGCCAAGCCCCGCGACAAAACGGCGCGGCCATTCTCCCGCCAGGCGACGGTCACCGGACGCTGTTTCGCCACCAAAGACGCCGCCGGCATTGGCGGCGATTCTGCCTCTTGCGATGCGTGATTCCAGGGCAGCATCCGCCAAAACCCGCCCGATTCTTCCGCCGGTTGTGTTGCGTCGGCGGCATCCGCGGCGGCTTTGGTGACGACAAAAACATAGGGGCCATCTGACCCTTGTTGCACCGCCTGGTCTGGCACCGAGAGTACATCGGTCAAATTATCGATGACCATGCGAATGGTGATATATTGTCCCGGCCACAATAAATTGTCTTGATTGGCGAATTCGGCCTTTAATTTGATCGTGCCGGTTACCGAATCGATCATGTTATCGATCAGCGTCACCCGCCCTTCGCCGAGTTTAATGCTCCCCGATTTATCCCAGGCGGTGACGGCCAGGGGCCTCGCTAAACGCGGCAAAATATCGGCGGAATTTGTCAGCCCCCCTTTGGGCGCAGTCGCTTGCCCCTGCTCGCGTTTCATGCGGGCAACCAATTGGGTCAATTGCGGCTCGGTCAGGTTAAATATAACCGCAATAGGCTGTGATTGGGTAATGACCACGAGGCCGGTGGCATCGCCGGCGCGGATGATATTGCCCGCATCCATTTGACGTATGCCGGTGCGGCCAGCAATGGGCGCGCGAATTTCGCAATAATCGCGTTGGATTTTGGCGGCATCAATGGCGGCATTGTTTAATTCAATCGTGGCCTCTAATTGATGCACCAAGAGCGCGGCCGCTTCGAGATTTTGTTGCGACATAAATCCCTGTTGAGAGAGATCAATGGCGCGAGACCAATCGGCTTTGGCTTTGACCAATTGGGCCTCGGCATTATGCAGATTGGCTGTGGCTTGTTGCAGGGCGGCATCAAACGGGCGCGGGTCGATCTGTGCCAAAATCTGGTTCTTTTGGACAAACTGGCCTTCATTAAAGACAATCCGTACCAATTGCCCATCGACCCGCGAATGTACCGTCACCGTATTGGATGCCAGCAAATTGCCCGGCGCGGTCACCGTGATGGGGATCGTCTCGCGCGAGACGGCGGCCACCGCCACCGGCGTTGGCAGAGTCTCCGTGCCATTTTGGTTACGGCCCGATTTGGCCTTGGCAATAATCAGCCCCAGCACCGCCAGGACGGCAATGCTGCTCCAGATAAGCTTTTTTTTTCGTGTCATCGTTCTGATCAACCTGTTCTATTCAGCGTCCGCTGCCATCATACCAGGCATTTACGGTACAATGTTACACTCCCCTCCAATAATTTTACAAGCGGGGGGGTGAGCGGCAGATTTTGCCGTACCCCCTTTACTAAAGAAGGGCTGATTAAGTCGAAAATTTATTTACCCCCCCTTCTTTAGAAGGGGGGGATAGAAA
>JASGCR010000230.1 GCA_030054015.1 Candidatus Symbiobacter sp.
AGGCGGCAAGCCGCCAAGCGGAGGTTTCCCCCCCTTCCTAAGCAGGAAGGGGGGGGTCATAATCGGAATTCTTTAGGAAACAGGGTATATAAAAACACAAAGCCCCGAAACATCTGACCCATCGTCATGAGTCGTCTCAGAGGCTGAGCCAAAATATCAAAGGCAGAGAAAATTTGTCATCATCCCCCGTCTAATGCCTTATGA
Organism: Candidatus Symbiobacter sp.; assembly: GCA_030054015.1. GTDB lineage: Bacteria > Pseudomonadota > Alphaproteobacteria > Elsterales > Elsteraceae > JASGCR01. The sequence goes on from JASGCR010000230.1 coordinate 205, forward strand.
CATTGGTTGGGAGATAAGACGCTTCGTTTCATGCTCTTCCACTTATTTTGAAGCCGTCTTTTCTTCCAACGCAATAAACACCAAAAATCACTTTTTAACGAAATTATTCAACCGATCCCGCAAATCTTTACCGGTTTTAAAGAACGGCACGTATTTCTCCTCAACCACCACGTTAGAGCCGGTACGCGGGTTGCGACCAACGCGGGATTCGCGGTATTTGACCGAAAATGCGCCAAAGCCACGCAATTCGACGCGATCCCCGCGCTCCAAAGCCTCGGTCATGGTGTCGAAAATGGCCGTCACGATGCGCTCGACATCACGGTGATAAAGATGCGGATTAAGCGCGGCGATGCGAAGAATCAGTTCGGATTTCGTCATTGTTCCTCCCAGGCTTGGCGGCAATCATTCAAGGGGTGAAGGGCGCGCAGGCCGATCCTCGGTCTCACGGCAGAGTTTATTGTTTATCATTATAGCTTAAGAGACGATAAAATTCATAGAGAGTTTTAACTATTTTTTATGACCTGTGCAAGGTTCAGGACAAAGCCAAACCCACAATGTGGTTTTGACTTTGTCCCTTCCCAACGTCCCGGCCATAACTGAGTTAGGGCGTAGCATCCTCGTCAGCATCACCCTGGTTGGCTTCTCCCCCGCGGGCGCGGATGGCGGCACCCAGAATATCGCCCAAACTTGCCCCCGAATCGGTGGTGGCATAATCGGCCATCGCTTTTTTCTCTTCGTCAATTTCGCGGGCTTTGATCGACAGTTGGATGCGACGTGACGAACGTTCCAAGGCGGTAATTTTCGCCTCGACCTTGTCCCCCACTTTGAACCTGGCGGTATCTTGGTCGGCACGGTTGCGCGCCAATTCGGCCTTGCGGATAAAACCGTGACCGGCTTCGCCCATATCGACTTCGATGCCGTTTTCCTGCACGGCGGTGATGGTGCAGGTAATGATGTCGCCGCGTTTCAAATTGGCGATACCGGATTCAAACGGATCGGCGGTGAGTTGTTTAATGCCCAGGCTGATGCGTTCTTTGTCGGTATCAACATCCAACAATTTGGCTTTGACGCGGTCGCCTTTTTTATAGTCATTGACCACTTCTTCGCCGGGGCGATTCCAATCGAGGTCGGATAAATGTACCATGCCGTCAATATCGCCGGGCAAGCCGATAAACAGCCCAAATTCGGTGATATTTTTAATTTCGCCCTCAATTTCGGTGCCGATGGGGAATTTATCGGTGAAATTATCCCAGGGATTGTCCATACATTGTTTGAGGCCCAAACTGATGCGGCGTTTTTGCGAATCGACATCCAAGACCATGACCTCGACCTCTTGGCTGGTCGAGATGATTTTGCCGGGATGGGTGTTCTTTTTGGTCCAGCTCATTTCCGAGACATGCACCAAGCCCTCGATCCCCGGTTCCAATTCGACAAAGGCACCATAATCGGTGATATTGGTGACGCGGCCCATAAATTTGGTACTGACCGCATATTTTTGCGCCACGCCTTCCCAGGGATCAACTTCGAGTTGCTTCATGCCCAGGCTGATGCGTTGGGTGTCGGTGTTAAAGCGAATAACTTGGACTTTGACCTGCTGGCCGATGTGAATGGCCTCGGCCGGGTGGTTGATGCGCCGCCAAGCAATGTCGGTGACATGCAACAAGCCATCGACGCCGCCCAAATCGACAAACGCCCCGTAATCGGTGATGTTTTTCACCACCCCGTCCAGAATCTGGCCTTCTTTGAGCGAGGCCACCAATTCGGTGCGTGCCTCCGCCCGTGATTCTTCGAGGACGGCGCGGCGCGACACCACGATATTGCCACGGCGGCGATCCATTTTGAGGATTTGAAAGGTTTGTTGGATATTGAGCAGCGGCGTAATGTCGCGTACGGGGCGAATATCGACCTGGCTGCCGGGCAAAAAGGCGGTTGCCCCAGCCAAATCGACGGTGAATCCGCCTTTGACGCGGCCATAAATCGCGCCCGTGACCCGTTCATTGCTTTTGAACGAGTTTTCAATCACGTTCCAGGCTTCTTCGCGGCGGGCTTTTTCGCGGGATAATTGGGCTTCGCCGTTTTTATCTTCCATCCGCTCCAAATAGACATCAATATGGTCGCCGACTTTGATTTCGGCGGGTTGGCCCGGCGTGGCGAGTTCCGACAAAGGAATCCGGCCTTCGGATTTTAAGCCGACATCAATGACGGCATGTTCTTTTTCGATCGACACCACCGTGCCGGTGATGACGCGCCCCTCAAGACTGTCGCCTTGGCCGAGGGTTTCCTCAAGCAAAGCCGCAAAATTTTCGTTGGTGGCGGGAAAATTCGATGCCGTTTTCGTTTCGTGGAAAACGTTGGAATGTAAAGAGTTAGCCATTGAAACTCCGAATGGGGATTTTTTTCGCTCAAAGGGCGTTGGTATGCCGATATGGCGATAGCAAAAAATCCCGTCAGTTGCTGTGCCGCGCCAGAATCATGCCAAGGTCATAACAGAATCGTACCCAGGTCATTATCCCCACGCGGCGGGTTAAAGGTTAAATCCGTGAGGCCAAAACGATGGCGGGTACCCTCATGCTGGGAACATCCCGCAGGTCACACCCCCCTGGCCGCCGTACCAGAAGCGCGGCTTGGCGGCACGGGCAAACGCCTGGCCGCCACCAGCATCTAGCGGCTGTAATTTACACAGTTTTTTTACGGATTGCAAGGCGATGCCGTGATCCCTGGCGGGGAACAAGATTGGGGCGGGATTGGGGCGGGATTGGGGCGGGATTGGGGCGGGATTGGGGCGGGATTGGGGCGGGATTGAGGCGGGATTGCACGGGTTTAAACCCACCAAACGATGCTGGTCATACCGCCAAATATCATGAATCTCACCTGCAATTTCGTTGAATTACCATTTTGTATCGTAATTTATTATATTTTATTCACAAATTCTGTAAAAATATCTTGTTTACCGGTTTGAGCGTGTTATCATGGTTTTCCTTTTGCGCGGCTCGTACCGGCTGCGTACGGTTTTAGCCTTTGACCCTCACCCCATTTTGCACCCAGGAGAAAAACATGACACTGCAATTAGGACAAATTGCCCCGGATTTTAACCAAGACACCAGTACAGGTAAAATTTCATTCCATCAATGGTTGGGCAGCGATTGGGGGGTCTTGTTCAGTCACCCCAAAGATTTCACGCCGGTTTGCACCACCGAATTGGCCGAAGCCGCCCGCCTTAAACCTGAATTTGACCGCCGCGGCGTTAAAATTATTGGCTTGTCGGTGGATTCGCTGGGTTCGCACGATGGCTGGGCCAAGGATATTGAGGAAACGCAACAGCAAAAACTCAATTTTCCGGTGATTGCCGATGCCGACCGCAAAGTTTCGAACCTCTACGGCATGGTTCACCCCGAATCCGACCCGTTATTAACCGTGCGTTCGGTGTTTGTCATTGATAACAACAAGAAAATACGGCTGATTCTGACCTATCCGCCCTCTACTGGTCGCAATTTCAAGGAAATTTTGCGCGTCATTGATTCCCTGCAACTGACCGATCAATTCAAAGTGGCAACGCCGGTGAATTGGCAGAATGGAGATGATGTGATTATTGTCCCGTCTCTGTCCGACGAAGACGCCAAAGCGCGCTTCCCCCAAGGTTGGAAAACCTTGCGTCCCTATTTGCGCATCGTCAAACAACCCAAATCGGCGGCGTAAGATAGGTCTCAATGAGTCCTAAAAAAAGGGAGCGGCAAAGAGGGAGTGTCATTACCCGCAGATTTTTGCCGCGAAGCGGCATAAATCTGTCGGGTAATCCC
>JASGCR010000231.1 GCA_030054015.1 Candidatus Symbiobacter sp.
TTTGCGAGCGGGCGGCTTCGCCCGCGAAGCAATCCAGTAACATCCTGAAATTGCTCGATTTTTCTGGATTGCTTCGCGGCATTATTGCTGGCCTGCTTCGCGCGATGCGCTCGCAGCATCGAATTGTTACCCAATTGCTTCGCAATTGGACAATTCTGATGGCTCGCAAATGCGATTTTTTTTGGGACTTGTTCTGACCTTCCAAAAGGAAGAGCGTCATTCCCCGCCGCTCCCTTTTTTGCCGCACTTGGTTGGCGGGTAATGACGCACTTTTTTTTACGCGCTTAGGCTAGGCGGAAAAACGCTATAACCGCTGATTAACCCTTGGTCTTTTGGTCGCGTTTTTCGGCATATTCAACATATTTGACATAACCGACAAATGCCCAGACCATGACAATGAAACTAATCAAAAGATAATCTAAACCATTCATGTTCAGTCCCTCCGTAAAAGAAATCCGCCAATTACGCTTGTCAACGCCGCGCCCCCGCCTTTAACGCCACCATCATGACCGGGGCGTTGGTGTTACCGGTGGGAACCCGTGGAAAAACCGAGGCATCGACCACCCGCAAATTGGCGACGCCATGCACGTATAAATTCGCGTCGACGGCGGAGGTCTCGACCGACCGCCCCATCCGCGCGGTGCCACAAGGGTGATAGACCGTGCCGGCCCGGGCCATGAAATCGGCGAGCATGGCCTCGTCGCCCGCAACGCCGGGGCCGGGGCGCAATTCCTCGGCGATGATGTCGCGGAGCGGGGGCTGGCTGGCGATGCGCCGCAACCAATGCAATCCCTCGATAATATCTTGGCGGTCGGAGGCGGTGGCGAGGGCATTGGCGGTGATTTTGGGTTGCACCCGCACATCGGGATGGATTGCCAAAATTGATCCGCGCGAGGTGGTGCGGCAATTGGACAAGCCAATCGAAAAGCCCGGAAACCCATCCGGCGTGGTGAGCGGACGGGTACCCGATTTCGCCGACACTGTGCTGATGGCTTGGAAATAAAGCTGGATATTGGGGGCATCCAGGCCATCGCGGGTGGTGATAAAGCCGCCACCCTGGTTCATCGACAGGCTTAACGGCCCCGCACCCGCGGCAAAAAACGCCAAGCCCGCCCGGATTTTGCCCGCCATTGACCGCAATTCTTGGTTCAAACTGGGCAGCGTCGCGCGGTATGAATAATTAATCCCGACATGGTCTTGGAGATAATGCCCCACCGCCGGCAAATGGCGTAAGGTCGCACGATCCAGCGATTGGATGACCTCGCCCGGCCCGATGCCGGAAACCTGCAGCAATTGCGGCGTGGCGACGGCACCGGCGCATAATATCACCTCGCGCCGCGCCGCCAATTGGAACGGCATTGCATCCGGTAAATCGGCATGGTTAAGCGGTTGAATCTCCACCCCACAGGCCCGGATTTTGCCCGATAATTCGGGGGCCGGCGCAAATAATATCGCGGCCACCTGGCTGCGGGTAAACAAAGTAACATTGGGGCGGGACAAGGCCGGCCGCAAAAACGCCTTGGCCGAGGATACCCGCCAGCCGCGATGGAGATTGAGGCGGTAAATCCCCACCCCTTCCTGGGAGGCACCGTTAAAATCGGGGTTAAAGGGCAGGCCGGCTTGCTCGGCGGCGGCCAGGTAACGCTTCGTCAAGGGATGGATGCGCGCCGACACATCGGTGACCGGAATTTTGCCGATGGGATGACCGCGCCCCACCACACAAACCAAGGGAGAATCGAGCAGCGGGCGCGGCGCGGCGGCGGTCATATGCTGTTCCAATTGTTCAAACCAGGGTTTGACATCACTCCAGCCCCAGCCCGCATTGCCCTCGGCGGCCCAGGCATCGTAATCTACCGCATGGCCGCGAATCCAGACCATGGCATTGATCGAACCTGATCCGCCCAGCAATTTGCCGCGCGGCCAGTAATCGCTCCGCCCGCCCAGGCCGGGGTCAGGTTCGGTGCGATAGCCCCAATTAACCCGCGTATCGTAAAATGTTTTGCCATAACCCAGCGGCAATTGCGGCCAGAATTTGCGGTCGCTGCCGCCGGCTTCGATCACCGCCACGCGATACCGGCCATTTTGCGACAGTCGCTCGGCCATGATGCTTCCGGCCGAACCTGCGCCAACGATAATATAATCAAAGGTGTTTTTGGCCGAGACTTGGCCCAACACTAGCATATTTTTGTCTTGAAACATTTTCTTCCCCCCCCAAGCCGCTCACTCCACCCCGCCGGGGCCAAGGCGAACGTCTTTGTGAACCCAAACGCACATCATCAAGCCAATACCGATCATCATCACCACGAGCGAGCTGCCGCCATAGGAAACAAACGGCAGAGGAACGCCTTTGGCCGGAATCATTCCCATGACCATGGCGACATTGACGAATACGTTAAGGAAAAGGAAAAACGTGACCCCCAATGCCACCAAGCGACCAAACCGGCTGGCGGCGCGGGTGGCGATGCTAAAGCCATAGACAAACAGCACCGCGTAAATCAGCAACAAAGCCAACCCGCCCAACAGCCCAAATTCCTCGCCCAACATGGTAAAGATAAAATCGGTTTGTTTCTCAGGCAGGAAATTCAAATGCGATTGGGTGCCGAGCATATAGCCCTTGCCGGTAAGCCCGCCCGAACCCAGCGCGATTTTCGATTGAATGATGTTATAACCGGTGCCGAGCGGGTCGCGCGACGGATCCAAAAACACCAATATCCGTTCTTTTTGGTAATCATGCAAAAAATGCCAAGCAAACGGAGCCGCCACCGTGACCATCGCGCTCAGGGTACCGATAATGCGCCAGCTAAGCCCGGCCACAAATAACAGCAAAAACGTTGCGATGACAAAAATGACGGCGGTACCCAAATCGGGTTGGATAATGATTAATGAAATCGGCAATAACAGCAAAAATATCGGCACCACCAGCGATAATAACCGCCCCGAAAAATCGGCTCCACGGCTGTCAACATAACGCGCCACCACCAAAACAAAGCCCAATTTCATCAATTCCGAGGGTTGCAATTTCATAATGCCCAAATCGAGCCAGCGTTGCGCCCCCATCTCAACCGAGCCCTGGAGTTTGACCGCGACCAATAAAAACAGCCCCACGCCATAAATCAACCAGGCCGTACGCAGCCAAAATTTTATGTTCGTGACCGCCACCGTAATCATCAGGGCAAACCCCACGGCAAATCGGATGATTTGCTTCAAGGCCCAGGGGTCGAAATTGCCGCCCGATGCCGACAACAACATGGCAATGCCAATCGCCGCCAATCCGGTCACAATCACCACCAACCCCCAAGGCAGAAGCAGCAATTTATGCCGGAGGCTTTGCGAGGGTTGGCTGATAAGAGAGAGAACCAGGGACATTTTTTTCGGTTTCGGATGGGTGATTGCGGTAATGCTTTAGCGCATCCGCCAAAAAATTACAAGGCGGCACACTCGCGGTGGTTTTTTTCATTCGGTACTGATTTTAAGGACGATGATGCCCGCAACGATCATGAATATGCCGATGACGCGCCCGATATTGGCGGATTCGCCTAACATAATAATGCCCAATATGGCGGTGCCGACCGCGCCAATTCCCGTCCACACGGCATAGGCGGTACCAACCGGGATCACGCGCATGGCGAGCGACAGCAAATACATACTCGCCGCCATGGCCGTAATGGTAAAGAGCGACGGCCACAGGCGGGTAAAGCCCATCGTCGATTTAATCGAAATTGCCCAGGCGACTTCGCACAATCCGGCCAGGCTTAAGATGATCCAGGTCATGAGGTAAAATCTTTCATAATTTCCCCGCCTTATTCAGGGCATAATTATAGACTTAACCTTAAAATGTGATCGTACGCAATCGAAAGAGCGTCACGCCCCGCCGCGCTAACGAGAGGGCGGCAAAAAGAGAGCATCAAAAAGAGAGCATCAAAAAGAGAGCATCAAAAAGAGAGCGTCATTACCCGCCAAAATATCCGTGCAACGGATATTTTGAGTCGGGTAATCCCC
>JASGCR010000232.1:0-97 GCA_030054015.1 Candidatus Symbiobacter sp.
GTAATCCCCCAGGAGTATTATTCTTTAAAATGCCTGGGGGATTACCCGACTCGGACGGCAAGCGGATTCCCGCTTGCCGTCCGGCGGGTAATGACGC
>JASGCR010000232.1:197-3992 GCA_030054015.1 Candidatus Symbiobacter sp.
TCTCTTTTTTGACGCTCTCTTTTTTGACGCTCTCTTTTTTGACGCTCTCTTTTTTGACGCTCTCTTTTTTTAATATTGAGGGGTGGTAAGCGCCTCGGATTTTAGTGAAGTATTTGCCAAAAAATGTTATGATAATTTTCGTCAGAGGGGGCGGGCGTGACAAAAGCCGCCAGGTTAATATGCGCCGACCGGCCTGAAAATGGCGCGGCTTTTTAGGCCAGGCCATGCCAAGCCAGACCTGGGCAAGGCGGGATATTTTGCCGCTTGCGTTCATGGTCGGTTTGCTTTTATGATTGTTCTTGGTAACGGAGGCGATCCGGCAGAGAGGGTCAAGAGGCTGGTTTTTTAGGCGGCCTGGTTTTCGCGGCGGCGTTGTTTTTTAGGTGGGTAGGGCGATGGATGATTTGTTATCTGAGTTTTTGACCGAAACCAACGAAAACATCGCTGTACTCGACAGCGAATTGGTCAAGCTTGAACGCAATCCCAACGATCCGGAACTGCTGGGCAGTATTTTCCGCCTGGTGCATACGATCAAGGGAACTTGCGGGTTTTTGGGATTGCCGCGCCTTGAAAAAGTTGCCCATGCCGCCGAAAATGTATTGGGCATGTTCCGCGATGGCTCGCTTAAGGTTGATTCCGCGGCGGTGACCCTCATCCTTAAATCGCTTGACCGCATCAAGATGATCATCAGCACCCTGGAAAAGACCGAGGCTGAACCGCCCGGCGAAGATGGCGACTTGATCACCGAATTAAATAACGCCGCCAATGCCGTCCAGGCGAAAGCCGCATCCCAGACCCCGCCCAAGGGACAAATGCTGAGCGGGGCCGAGGCCAAAACGCCGACGGCGATCATCGCGCCCGCACCGCCGCCCGCCGCCGCACCTCCGCCGCCCGCCGCCGCGCCGACTCCGCCGCCTGCCGCCGCTCAAGACACCCCGCCGTCCCAGATGCCGCCCCAGAGTTTGGCTCCCAGTCGCAGCCGCGATATGACCCCAGGCCAGGCCGCCGCCAGTCAGAATACGCCTGGACAAAACCCCGCCGGTCAAACGCCCGCGTCTCAAACGCCCCCTGGTCAAAATCTGGCGGTGAATGAGGCGCAGGCTCAGCACGTCACCAATGACTCAACCATCAGTACCCAATCGATTCGGGTGACGGTGGAATTGTTGGAAAGCCTGATGACCACCGTGTCCGAATTGGTGCTGACCCGCAATCAATTGCTGCAAATTGTCCGCCGCCACAAAGAAAGCGAATTTGCCGCCCCCTTGCAACGATTAAGCCACGTTACCTCGGAACTCCAAGAAGGGGTGATGAAAACGCGGATGCAGCCCATCGGTAATGCCTGGGCCAAATTGCCGCGATTGATCCGCGATTTGTCGCTGGAACTCGGTAAAAAAATTGAACTGCAAATGATCGGGGCCGAAACCGAGTTAGATCGCCAAGTTTTGGAATTGATCAAAGACCCGCTCACCCACATGGTGCGCAATTCGGCGGATCACGGGATTGAATCCCCCGATCAGCGCATCGCCAACGGAAAACCCGAAGCCGGCCGCATCACCCTCAATGCCTATCACGAGGGGGGGCATATTTTGATCGAAATCAGCGATGATGGCAAAGGGCTGGACACCAACCGCATCCGTGAAAAAGTGGTGCAATTGGGCTTTGCCAGCCTGGGCGAGGTGGAATCCCTGACGGACAGCCAAGTCCAGCAATATATTTTCCGGGCGGGATTCTCGACCGCCAGCAAAGTGACCGCCGTGTCCGGTCGCGGCGTCGGGATGGATGTGGTGCGCTCGAACATCGAGAAAATTGGCGGCACCATTGAAATGAAGTCACATATCGGGGTGGGGTCGAGTTTCACCATCAAAATCCCCCTCACTTTGGCGATTGTGTCGGCGTTGATCGTCGAATCTTGCGGCGAGCGTTTCGCCATTCCCCAAATCAGCGTGATTGAATTGGTGCGCACCGCCGATAATTCCGACCACAAAATTGAACGCATCCATGACACGCCGGTGCTGCGCCTGCGCAACCGTTTATTGCCCCTGGTCAGTTTGGAGAAAGTCCTGCGGCTTGATCGCAATCTTACCCGCCATGCCGCCGCCGAAAGTTTTATCATCGTCACCCAAGTCGGCACCTATAATTTCGGCATCATGGTTGATCGCGTGTTTGACACCGAAGAAATCGTGGTGAAACCGGTGTCGCCAATCTTGCGCCATTTATCGATTTTTTCGGGCAATACCATTTTGGGCGATGGCAGCGTGATTATGATCCTCGACCCCAATGGCTTGGCGACATTGAGCGGCGAAATTGTCGTCGCCGATTCCAATTCGGCCCAATTATTGGAAAACCAGGCCAATGCCCGCGAGCAACGCCGCATCGAACGCACCAGTTTGTTGGTGTTTATGGCCGGAAGCAATGACGTACCCAAGGCGGTGCCGTTGTCTTTGGTCGCCCGCCTCGAAGAAATTGATTTGACCAAGGTTGAAAATTCGGGCAGCAAACCCATGGTGCAATATCGCGGCAAACTTATGCCTCTGATTGTGCTGGATGCCAACCGCACTTTGCAAGGCGAGGGGGTGGTGCCGGTCTTGGTATTCGCCGATGAAGCCCGCTCGATGGGTTTGGTGGTCAATGAAATTATTGATATTGTCGAGGAACAGGTGCATATCGAATTGGTCACCGACCGCCCTGGCGTGTTGGGGTCGGCCATTATATCGGGTCGTGCCACCGATATTGTCGATGCGGGTTATTATTTGGTGCAAGCTTTTGGCGATTGGTTTGGCTCGGCGGCGCGCTCGCAAGTCTCCACCCGCCACCGCGCCCGCCGCGTTTTGTTGGTGGATGACAGCCCGTTCTTCCGCAATTTATTGACCCCGCTTTTGTCGGTGGCGGGTTATGACGTGACCACCGCCGAGGCCGGTGATGTCGCCCTTAAATTGGCGGATAAAGGGGTCGAATTTGATATTATCGTCTCGGACATTGAAATGCCGCGGATGGATGGGTTTGAATTTGCCCGTTCGGTGCGCAAACACCCGCGTTGGCATTCAACGCCGTTAATTGCCCTCTCCTCTCATGTCGGGCAAGCCGAATTGGCCCAAGGTCGTGAGGCCGGGTTCAATGATTACGTGCCAAAATTTGATCGGGATGCTTTGGTGCAAACTTTGAACGATAGTTTGATGGTGGGGAGTAAGGGATAATGAGCCAACTGGTTAAAAGAACCGCGCAATCCGACGCGGTTAAATCCGCCCCCGCCCAAAGTTACGATCAGAATCAATTTGTCACCGTCTTGATCGCCGGGCAAATTTTTGGCATTCCGGTGTTGGATGTGCATGATGTGTTGGGCCCCCAAAACATCACCCGCATCCCCCTCGCCCCGCCCGAAGTGGCCGGCTCGCTCAATTTGCGGGGACGGATTGTGACCGCCCTCGATATTCGCCTGCGTTTGGGGTTGCCGCCGCGCGGTGCCGATGAGTCTTCGATGAGTACCGTGGTCGAACATCATGGCGAGCTTTACAGTTTGATGGTCGATTCGGTCGGCGAAGTCTTGACCCTGGATCCCAAGGATTTCCTGCGCAGCCCCGCGACCCTCGACCCCAGATGGCGGGAATCGGCGATTGGGGTCTATCGTTTGGACAGCGAATTGCTGGTGGTGTTGGATATTGCCCGCATTCTTGATATTGGGCATCATATTGTTGCGGCTTAAGGAGGGGCTGAATAAGTCTAGTTTTACCCCCCCCCTTCTTTAGGAAGGTCTGAATAAGTCGAAAATTTATTTACCCCCCCTTCTTTAGAAGGGGG
>JASGCR010000233.1 GCA_030054015.1 Candidatus Symbiobacter sp.
CCGACTCGGATGGCAAGCGGATTCCCGCTTGCCATCCGGCGGGTAATGACGCCCCCTTTTTTTTGACACTCTCTTTTTTTCGCTCTTTAGTTGGGTGAGGGCAAGATTTTATTTGGGATCACCCACCCACTTGGGCTAATTTAGCGTCATGGTATTTTTGGTGAAAGAGGGTGTTGGTCTTTGCCGCGGATTATGTCATGTTTACCAGGAGAGAGCAGACAGCATAATGGCAAGACAACGCCGCCATAACCGGCGCGGATCGTAAGAAAGTGAGGGCAATAATGGTCGCGGAACATTTGGCACGTTCCTTTGATGACGAGCTTAAACTGCTTGAGCAAAGTTTGCTGGATATGGGAAGATTGGCGTTATCGCAACTTTTGGCGGCATTGTCCAATCTCGCGCAATCCGACAAAAGCCAAGTCGATAAAATTATCGAAGGCGACAGCAAAATCGATGAATTAAACGAATTGGTCGATCGCCAAGCGGTTCGTTTATTGGCACTGCGCCAGCCCATGGGCGGCGATTTGCGCGTCATCGTCAGCAGCCTGCGCATTGCCAGTGAATTGGAGCGGATGGGCGATTATGCCGTCGGCCTGGCCAAACGCGCCCGCATCATGGGGCATCAGAACCAAGAAGCCCTGCACCCGGAAATAATCCAATTAATGAGGCGGTTGGGCGATAAGGTCGCGGCGCAAATCAGCCTGATGTTGCGGGCGATGGAAAATCATGACCAAGAACTGGCCGTTACCTGTTGGGCCAGCGACCAAGAAATTGACGAGGTTTATTCCGCCCTGCACCACAAAATCGTGGCCGCGATGTCTGGTCTGCCAGGTCAGCTGCCAGGGCAATCCGCCGACCGGGTCGCTGAGTTTGTCCAGTTGCTCTTTATGGCCAAACATATTGAACGCATTGGCGACCACATCACCAATATCGCCGAGGCGATTTATTTTAGCATTAGCGGCGACCGCCTGACCGACCCCCGTCCCAAAAGCGATACCAGTTATGCCTTATCCTAAGGCGGGTTTAAGCGGGTTTAAGCGGGTTTAACGTGCGAGGGCGGCGGCTTCATCCAAATAAACTTTGCCCTCTGCTAACACCTCCTGGGTGGACAGAATTTCGCCCGCGGCCCGGTTGTCATTTTTGTTGTTGGACAAGAGTTCCACCTCGATGGCGGTCTTGATTTGGTAGCCATATCCCTGGCTTTGCGGCCCGCTGGTCGCGGTATAACTGTTCTCAACCGACGGCGTGCGGGTAATGATCGGCGTGAATCCCCCGCCTGGCGTCATATATCCGCCACTCACCATGGGCGGCGGCGGCGGGGCGTTATTGCCGCTGCTGCTAAATTGGGATGATTCCATGGACGAGGCTTGTTTCAATATGCGGAAATAAGGGAAATTCTTGGCATCGGCCAATTGCGCCGCCCGCAAAGTGACCAAACGAATGGTTTCTTTGCTGATCAATTGTACTTGGTCGACATTTTCGGGCGCATCGGGCGCGTTTTTGGTGCGCTGCAATTTGCTGGTATAGCGCAGCACGGCACGATTGGCAGCCGCCCATTTTTCCTCGTACCCAAAATTGCCGCCCGCCGCATAAGGATGGAGTTTGGCGAATTGACGCGAGCCGCCGCCACAGCCCGCCAGGACCAGGACCCACCCCAGGCTCATCATAACCATGAATAGACGTGATTTGCGAAAGCGTTTCATATGCCATACCAACCATAATAGGGAATGCGACTGGAATTTAGATGATAATGTTAAATTAAGCTCAATATTTCACTAATTTGCTTCGATATGCAAGCATTAAACCGCGTAAATATTGTGTCGGGTCGCGGCGTTTTGCCGCCCAATCTGGTTCATCCGCTTTGGTTCATTTGTCCATACTCATTTTCCTTTGCGGCCTGGCCTGGTCAATCTTGCTGATGCGCGGGCGCGGGCGCGGGTCATTGACCGGCACTGCCTGGGCCACACCACCTGGCGCGGGCGGATGGGGTGCCAAATTCACCGGGGCAATCCATCAGCCCCAGGCACGAGCTAAGCGACAAAGCCAGCGCGATCAAAACGACACCAACACGCAGGGCTTGGGCCGCTTGCCGCCCCAGCCCCTTAGCGCGGCGACGCGACGCGAGCAACCCGCCCGCAAGCAAAATGCGCAAAAGTGATTGGGTCGGGTTTAATTTGGTCTGGTTTAATTGGGTAAATGGCAATTTCTGCATGGTGTTCCTCAAGCTTAACATCCGTCACATCCGAGAGCGAGTTTAACACATGTGCTGCATCGAATGCCAGAGGATGGTCTTGAGCCGCCCCCTTGCCGCGGGGTAAAAAAATATGATAAGGTGCGGCGCAGTTTCAATCTCTCCGCGATGAGTTTTATTATGCCCCCCCCCATCGACCCCCCCAACACCATGTCCCCCTCTAAGAATCAGGGCAAAAACATGCCGCCGCTTTTTACCGTTACCCATAAAATTTTTGCCTGTGATGGCGGCGGCGGGGTGATGGGGCATCCCAAAATATATTTAGACCTGTCGCATTCGGGGCGCGTCGATTGTCCCTATTGCGGGCGGCATTTCATCTTGGTAAAGAACGATCATGCGGTGGAATAGTACAAAAACCTTGGCTTAAAACCGCAAATCACTTTAAGGTTACATTTGCAAGCTTAAACATGGCTTGATTCCGAACAAGGATCGCATCACGTGAGAATATTTTCAGGCGTACAGCCCACCAAAAACCCCCATATCGGCAATTATTTGGGAGCGATCCGCAATTGGGTCGATCTGCAGCGGGATTTTCAGTCGATTTTTTGCGTGGTGGATTTGCACGCCATTACGGTGCCGCAAGACCCCGCCGAATTGGCGGCGCAAACCCGTGAAGTGGTCGCGGCCTATTTGGCTTGTGGCATTGATGCTGAGCGCAGCATTATTTTCAACCAGGCCTCGGTGGCGGGACATGCGCAATTGGGGTGGTTGCTGTCGTGCCAGACGCCGCTGGGCTGGCTCAACCGCATGACCCAATTCAAAGACAAAGCCGGCAAAAACCGCGACAGCGTCGGGTTGGGGCTTTATGCCTATCCGGTGCTGATGGCCGCCGATATTTTATTGTACAAAGCCACCCATGTGCCGGTCGGTGAAGACCAAAAACAACATTTGGAACTGGCCCGTGACATTGCCGGGGCGTTTAATCGGTTGGTCGGGGTGGAGCATTTCCCCTTGCCAGTACCGCAAATTCTTGGTCAGGCGACGCGGGTGATGTCGCTGCGCGATGGCACCAAAAAAATGTCGAAATCCGAGGAATCCGATTTATCGCGGATTAACCTCATGGATTCCGCCGATGCGATTGCCAATAAATTGAAAAAAGCCAAGACCGATCCCGAACCCTTGCCCTATGAAACCGCCGATTTGCCGACCCGTCCCGAAGCCGAGAATTTGGTCGGAATTATGGCCGCGTTGCAAAATTGCGACCCGCAAAAAATCCTCAACCAATATGGCGGCAAGAATTTTTCCGAGTTTAAGCCGGCTTTGACCGATGCGATGGTGGCGGCGATTGTGCCAATTGGCGATAAAATGCGGAACTATATGGCGGATCAGGCCTATATTGACGGGATTTTGGTCAAGGGAGCCCACCGCGCCCGCGAAATCGCCACCCCCATTTTGGCCGAGACCCATAAATTATTGGGGATTTTACAGTTTTGATGGTTTTTTCGGAATTTTCTTTAGGAAAGGACTGAATAAGTCTTTTAGACCTCCCCTTCCCGTAGGAAGGGGAGGTCTAAGTAGCAAAAGTCACTGACCCCCCCTTCCTAAGGAAACTCTGAATAAGGCGAAAAAAATCTCTGACCCCCCCTTCCTGCTTAGGAAGGGGGGGATAGAAAAGCTAAGAATTTTTTGCTAAAAAAATTCTTAGCTTTTCTTGGGGGGGTTGGTGTAACTTATTGATTCTGAACAGATTTTTACCATCACCAACCCCCCCGACCTCCGCTAGGCGGCAAGCCGCCAAGC
>JASGCR010000234.1 GCA_030054015.1 Candidatus Symbiobacter sp.
AAAAAATTCATAGCTTTTCTTGGGGGGGTTGGTGCAAGATATTGATTCTGATCAGTTTTTACCATCACCAACCCCCCCGACCTATCCTAGGCGGCAACCCGCCAAGGATAGGTTTCCCCCCCTTCCTAAGCAGGAAGGGGGGGTCAGTACGACTTATTCAGACTTTCCTTAGGAAGGGGAGGTCTAACTCATTGAAACTATTAACATTAATTTGGATCAGGTTCTTACTCCTCGGTTGCGTTTTGCCCTTGCCGGGCGGTATAGAGGGCGAGGAAATCCACCGGTTGGATCATTAAAGGCGGGAAGCCGCCATCGCGCGTCACATCGGCGATGATGGCGCGGGCAAAGGGGAACAAGAAACGCGGGCATTCCACCAATAAAAGCGGCTGGACATGGGTATCGGGAATGTTATTCAGGGTAAACACGCCCGCATAAGTGACTTCGACCAAAAACACGACACCTTCGCTGCTTTCGGCCTCGGCATGGATTTTAAGCTCGACTTCGTAATGGTTGCCGGCCAGCGGGCGGGCATTGACATTGACCTGCACCGTCACATCGGGCGATGTCTTTTGTCCCACCAAACTGTCGGGAGCAAAAGGATTCTCGAACGATAAATCTTTGACAAATTGGAAATTGACGGAAAATCCGGCCTGGCTGGCATCGGTAGGGTTGGAGTCGGTTGGTTTGGAGTCGGTTGGGTTGGTGGTATTCGTACTCATTTATCATCCCTTTGCGCGTAAAGAGGCTCTCTTATCACAAACTGGGTTGATAAACAATGGTGGCTGGCACCAAACCGCTCCCCACTTCCAGCCCACCCACTTCCAGGCCCCCCTTTTCCCGGCCCCTCTCTTCCAGGGCCGACAACGCTTCGGTCTCAAGGCGCAGCACACTGGCATTGCCGAGATCCAGGCCGGTCAGGGTGATGATAAAGCCCCAATGCGACACCAGCATGACCTGGTGACGATCCGGCCATCCGGCGGCCTTGGCCTGGAATTTTTCACATCTTTGCCTGACCTGTTGGCGGGTTTCGGTAAAAATGGGGCGTTGCCGCAGCCACCAATTGGGTTGCAAATGGGCAAAATCACGATGCGGCCACAAAGCGGCCAATTCCTCTGGATCGCTGCCCATGTCGCAATGGTACATACAATGCTCGCCAATTTCCGACTCGATCATGACATCAAGGCCAAGCTTGGCGGCAATGATTTCGGCGGTTTGCACCGCGCGGCGATAGGGGCTTACGACCAGGCGCGTGATGTCATACGCGGCGAGGGCGGCGGCGGTTTGGGCGGCTTGGGCGCGGCCATAGGGGGTGAGATCGGGATCACGAATGCCCGGATCGCGGCCGGTCGCATTAAAATGAACGTTAAATTCTGATTGCGCATGACGCATGATCAACATATTGGTCTCTCCCTTTGGACTGGCTAGGCTAGGCTTGGCCGCCAACTTAATCAGACGGGCGGTTAAAATCAAGTTTGGCATAGGCGGCGGGATTCTATCGGTTTACCGCCAGGTTAATTCTTCATATGGTAAAATTGCTCTTGCGTGATGCGGCGTAATGCTTCAAAATAGAGTTTGGTGTTTTAAAATTTACCCGTAAAATTTATCTTTGCAATAAGTTGGGTTGATGGTTATCACGACGTTGTATCGGATCAGGGAGTTGCGCTCATGTCGCTGTCAATGATTGCCACCATTATCGCGGCGGTAATTGCCGCCTTTTTGCTGTTGCGCCTCTATATGGTTTTGGGGCGGCGCACCGGCACCGAACGCAGCCAATCCGAGCCAACCGTTTCCACCAATTTAGCCGCCCCCACAATCACCTCCCCCCAAGCTGGGGTCGCCGCGCCGCGTCGGGTGCCGCCGCCCCGCCCGGAAAATTTTGATCCCTCGGAACCGATGTCGCTGGATGGGCAAATTAGCTATATCCAACAAGCCGACCCGGGATTTAACGAACGCAGTTTCCTCCAAGGGGCCAGGCTGGCCTTTGAACAAATCGTCACCGCTTTTGCCAAGGGGGAGGAGGCAAACTTAAAAAATGCGATGTCCCCGGCTTTGTTCGCATCTTTTCGTCAGGCCTTGCATGAACGCGCAGCCGCCCGCAATGAAACCGGTGAACACAGCGTGACCGAGATGCGGGCCATCGACCAAATTGAAATCATTGCCGCCAGCCTTGAACCCGCTTTATCCCAAACCGCCCCCGCCACCCCGTCGGGACAAATCCAAGCGGCGGGAAAATCATTCGGTCGCTGGGGGACAGGCTTGTTAAACAAAAAACGCAGCCCCGCCGAGGCGGAAAACGGCCTGGTCAAAAACGGCATGACCAGGCCTGAACCAACCGCCAAATCCAACCGCGCCCGCCTTTTGGTGACGGTACGATTTATCAGCGCGCAAATTCACTATCGGGTCGGGCGTGACGGTCAACTTATCGAAGGCGATAAGGTGAAACCGATTGAAGTGGTCGATGTTTGGACTTTTGCCCGCGAAGCCATGTCCCATGATCCCAATTGGCTGTTGGTCGGTACACGGGGTGAATAAACGCGGCATGGCGAGCAACCGAATCCAAATCCGCACCCGTATCGACGACGCGGCCCGGGCAATCACCCCAAACCGGGGACGCGGTCTGGTCTTGGCAGCCTGGTTGGCACTCACTTTATTGTTATCGGGCTGCGGCCCCGCCGAGCAAAAATCAACCGCCCCAGGTACGCCCCCTGGCGCGGCGGGTGACCGCATCCGTTTGCAGCCGGTAAAATTCCGCGATCTGCCGGGCTGGCGTGACGATGCCAGCCAGGAAGTCCTGCCGGCTTTGCGCAAAAGCTGCCCCGCTTTGAGCCGCCAAGTCACCGCCACCCAAGGGCCGCAATTTTGGTCGGCGGGCGAAGCCGTCGATTGGCAACCGATTTGCAGCGCGCTGCGCGCCCTGGGCGATGCCACTGACGATGCGGCGCGGCAATTTTTTGAACAATGGTTCACCCCCTATCTGGCGGTCGGCAAATCGGGCGAAACCGGCCTGTTTACCGGTTATTACGAAATGGAGATGGAAGGGTCGCGGCAAAAAGATTCCCGATTCTCCACCCCGCTTTATGCCCTTCCCGCCGACATTGTGACGATTGATTTGGGGCTGTTTCGCTCTGACCTCAAAGGACGCAAATTATCCGGTCGCATGATTGGCAAAGAAATGCGCCCCTATCACAGCCGCAGCGAAATTGAAGCCGGAGTCCTGGCCGGTCGCAATTTGGAAATTGTCTATGTCACCCCGATTGATGCGTTTTTCCTTGCCGTCCAGGGGTCGGGTCGGGTGGTTGTGACCGAAAAAAACGGGGAGTCCAAAACCTTGCGGGTGGGCTATGCGGGCAGTAATGGGCAAAGCTATCAATCCATCGGCAATGAATTGATCCGGCGCGGTATTTTGCCAGCATCCGAGGTTACGGCGGCGGCGATTCGCTTGTGGCTCAGCACCCATGTCGAGCAGGCGGCGATGGTCATGAACACCAATGCTTCTTATGTGTTTTTCCGCGAATTGCCGGGCAATGATGACGGGCCGGTGGGGGCGGCCAATCTGTCCCTGACCCCGTTGCGGTCGCTGGCGGTTGACCCGAATTTCATCCCCTTAGGCCTGCCCCTGTGGCTTGACCTTGATATGGGCGACCAAAAATGGCCGCGTCCCCTGGTCAAAGACCAAAAATTGCGCCGCCTGGTCGTCACCCAAGATGTTGGCGGTGCCATCAAAGGGCCGGTACGCGGCGATTTTTTCTGCGGCCATGGCGCGGCCGCCGAAGATTTGGCGGGCCGGATGAAACAATCGGGGCAATATTTCGTCTTGCTGCCCAAAACCGTGCCGCCACCCAGTTAAAGGAAGGTCTGGATAAGCGCCTAAAAAAGGGAACGTCATTACCCGAAAAAGGGAACGTCATTACCCGCCGAAAGAGCGGAAAAATGGGAGCGTCATTACCCGCCGAAATATCCGTGGAACACGGATATTTCGAGTCGGGT
>JASGCR010000235.1:0-3746 GCA_030054015.1 Candidatus Symbiobacter sp.
CGCCAAGCTTTTCTATCCCCCCCTTCTAAAGAAGGGGGGGTAAATAAATTTTCGATTTGTTCGGACTATCCCTAAGCAGGAAGGGGGAGTCTAAAAGACTTAATCAAACCTTCCCTTAACTTATACCCAATCTCGGCACAAAAAGGAACGATCATGGCAACCACGAAAGAAAAAACGCAAAGCCCAACCCGCGCAACCCGTGTGCCGGTGGCAATCCAAATGACTGGGGCCGAGATGGTTCTGGCCGCCCTGCGCGATCACGGGGTGGACACGATTTTCGGCTATCCGGGCGGGGCGGTCTTGCCGATTTACGACGCTTTGTTCAAACAAAATTCGGTGCGCCATATTTTGGTGCGCCATGAGCAAGCCGCCGTCCATGCCGCCGAGGCCTATGCCAGATCAACCGGCAAGATTGGCTGTGTGCTGGTGACATCGGGGCCGGGGGCCACCAATGCGGTGACCGGTCTCGTGGATGCATTGATGGATTCGATCCCGATATTGTGCATAACCGGCCAAGTACCGACCCATTTGATTGGCAATGATGCGTTCCAAGAGGCCGACACCACCGGCATCACCCGCCCGGCCACCAAGCATAATTACCTGGTCAAAGACATCAATAAATTGTCACGAATCCTCCACGAAGCCATCTATGTCGCCATGGCGGGGCGGCCAGGGCCGGTTTTAATTGATTTGCCAAAAGACATCCAATTTGCGACCGGCGATTATTATGGCTTTGATGCGGCGGCTGAGCCGATTGGTCATCCGACCTATAAACCCCGCCGCGACCCCGATCCGGCGGCGATTGAGCAGGCTTTGAAATTATTGGCGACGGCCAAACGCCCGATCATTTATGGCGGCGGCGGATTGATCAATTCCGGCGATGAAGCTTGCCGGTTACTGAGCGAATTGGTGCATTTGTCGAATTTTCCTTGTACTTTGACTTTGATGGGGTTGGGGGCGTTGCCGGCCTCGGATAAAAACTTTATCGGTATGTTGGGGATGCACGGCTTGGTCGAGGCGAATTACGCCATGCATGATTGCGACGTGATGCTGTGCGTGGGGGCCAGGTTCGACGACCGCGTTACCGGTAAAATCGCCGCCTTTGCGCCCGGAGCCACCAAAATCCACATTGATATTGATCCGTCTTCGATCAATAAAAATGTGCGGGTCGATTTGCCGATCGTTGCCGATGCGGGCGCGGCGTTAAAAGCCCTATTGGCGGGTTGGAAAAAAATGAATCTTGATGCCGCGCGCGCCCAGCACCAAGCCGACCTGGCCAAATGGTGGCGGCAAATTGATGGCTGGCGCGCCCGCAAATGCCTGACCTATAAGCCATCCGCCAGCGTCATCAAACCGCAATTGGCGTTGGAGCGGTTGAATGTTCATATGAAAGAATTAAAGGCCAAAGGTAAAGACACCTACATCACAACCGAAGTCGGGCAACATCAAATGTGGGCAGCGCAATTTCTCCATTTCGAGGCCCCCAAGCATTGGATGACATCCGGCGGTTTGGGAACCATGGGTTATGGCTTGCCGGCAGCGATGGGGACGCAATTGGCGCATCCCGATGCGTTGGTCATTGATGTGGCGGGCGAGGCCTCGATCTTGATGAACATCCAAGAAATGTCGACCATCCTGCAGTACCGCCTGCCGGTGAAGATATTCATCCTTAATAACCAATGGATGGGAATGGTGCGGCAATGGCAGGAATTGCTGCATGGCAGCCGTTATTCTGAATCTTACTCCGAGGCCTTGCCCGATTTCGTGAAACTGGCCGAGGCTTTTGGTGCCACCGGTCTTCGCATCGAAAAACCGGCCGATTTGGATGCCGGGATTAAGCGCATGATCGAAACCCCCGGTGCCGTGATGGTCGATGTCATGGTCGATCCCAAAGAAAATTGCTTCCCCATGATTCCATCGGGGGCGGCGCATAATGAAATGCTGCTCGGCCCCGATGACAAAGCCGACCCCGCCAATGCCGAGGATGGGATGGTGTTGGTGTAGTGCTCGGCGAAGATAAAGGAATAAATCCATGTCACCAAAGTTTATAAATTGGAAAAATCAGGCCAATTTTGAGGCTTGGGCGAGTCGTTGTGATTTTTACGCCCAGGGAAGTGGGCTGGCTTTGGTGACGCATCTTGCCGGACATCTTGAGTTATCCACGCGGGAAGTGGTATTGTTATTTGTGTCACTTATTTGCTGTGAAATTGCGGCAATGATCTTCAGAGGGAGTAAGCCATGAACGCGTTTGAATATACCCTATTGTTCATTTCGATTTTCGCGCCAAGTTTTGCCTATATCGTGACCCATATCGATGGCTGGAAGGAAAAGTGGCGCGGATAAATAAAAAATAGCGCGCATAAACGGGGGGATGCCATGCGAAATAGCGCCATGAATTGGGTCAACCAAACCCACAAAGAAGGCTGGGCTAATAAATTAGATTCCTATTCCGTGGCGGCGGGGATTGGGCTTATTACCCATTTTGCCGGCCATCTTGATTTGACCTGGCGCGAAGTGGTATGCTTAATCATTTCCATTATTGGCTGTGAAATTGCGTCCTCTTTATTACGTAAGGATCGAAAATGACCCCCTTAGCTTACATTGCTTTGTTTTTTGGCATTGGTGCTGTTCTATTTGCCTTGTTTATCGACCATGTCGATAAGAAAAACCACGAACGGCGGAAAATGGAAATAACAAAAAACTCAGGGTAAATGCCATGAGAAATGGATCGTTAAATTGGGTCAACCAGAATCACAAAGAAGGCTGGGCCAAGAAATTAGATTCTTATTCCGTTGCCAGTGGAATCGCCCTGATTTCCCATTTTGCCGGACATCTTGATTTGACACGGCTGGAGGTGGTATGGTTGATACTGTCTTTGATTATCTGTGAAACTTGTGCTTTTGTACTCAGAAAGGTTCGACCATGACACCTTTGGCTTATGCTTTAATGGGTTTCTCAATTTTTGTCTTGAGTTTCACCCTGTTTATCGACCATGTCGATAAGAAAAACCATGAACGGCGGAAATTGGAAAAGGGTCAGTCGTGACGCCTTGGGAATATTGTCACGCATCTTGATGGCGGGCGGAAAAATGCGCGGGTGAATCAGCCGCCATATTATCCGCCCCACAAAAACCGGCTACCCCCGAAAATTCGGGTCCATCCAATAATATTCCCAAATATGTCCATCTAAATCTTCAAAACTGCGCAAATACATGACATCCATTGCTTGCGCGGGACGGATTTCGCGTCCGCCGAGTTTAACCGCTTTATTCACCATGACATCAACCTCCGCCCGCGTCGCACATGAAAGCGCAACCAAAGACGCCGTCGAAATTTTCGGATCTGACAAAGGCCGATCTATAAAACCCTTAAAAAACTCCTCGGTGAGCAACATGCAATCATTTTCATCACTGAGGACCACACAGGCGGCGGTCGGGCCGGTAAAATGCGGGTTGATATAATAACCCATATCGGTAAAAAACTTTATCGAACGGTCTAAATTTTTAACCGCCAAATTTAGCGACAATTTGGGCGGTTGGGCGTGGGGGGTTTTTTCAGGCATTCTTTCCTCCGAAATTTAGGTTAAGCTAGCACAAAAAACTGACCCGTACAACAAAAATCCCCCCAAAACAAATTGGGAGGATTTTTTTAAGCCAGAGCGATTTTAACTGACCGCGGCGGCACGTTGCCGCAAAATCCCCCCAAAACAAATTGGGAGGATTTTTTTAAGCCAGAGCGATTTTAACT
>JASGCR010000235.1:3846-3980 GCA_030054015.1 Candidatus Symbiobacter sp.
GACCGCGGCCGCAGGTTGCCGCAAAATCCCCCCAAAACCTTAACATCCCTCAATATTTAAAAGAAAGAGCGTCAAAAACAGAGCGTCATTACCCGCCGGACTGCAAGCGGATTGCCGCTTGCAGTCCGAGTCGG
>JASGCR010000236.1 GCA_030054015.1 Candidatus Symbiobacter sp.
GGAGAGCCATCCACATATGCGAGCGGCGAAGCCGCGAAGCAATCCAGAAAAATCTTGCAATTTCAGGATGTTACTGGATTGCTTCGCGGGCGAAGCCGCCCGCTCGCAAATGCCATTTTTTTGATTTTGGGACTTGTTCGGAGGTTTCTAAAGGCAACACCGCCCCCACTTGGCAAAATGGTTCGATTGCGATATGAAGAGCGAGGAAACACAGATCAGTCGGGCTTATGATGGACGCAAATAAAACACTGCTCATGGATAAATTACCGTCCCCGCATGGGGCCAGCGCGAAGCCATCGCAGGAAGAGGCCGAGGCCGCCGTGCGTACCCTCATAGCCTGGGCGGGCGATGATCCGGCGCGGGAGGGGCTGTTCGATACGCCCCAGCGGGTGGTTGAGGCCTATCGGGAGTGGTTTGCCGGCTATGACCAAGACCCCGAAGAGCATTTGCTGCGTACCTTTGAAGAGGTGGCGGGTTATCACGAAATGGTGCTGCTGCGCGACATTGCCTTCTCGTCCCATTGCGAGCATCACCTCGCCCCGATCATAGGCACCGCCCACATTGCCTATCACCCCAATCAGCGCGTGGTGGGAATCTCTAAAATGGCGCGGTTGGTTGAACTTTATGCGCGGCGATTGCAAATCCAAGAAAAAATGACCGCCCAAATCGGCCAAGCCCTTTTCCGGGTGCTACAACCCAAAGGCGTTGCGGTTTTGATCGCCGCCGAACATCATTGCATGACCACGCGTGGGGTGAATAAACCCGGTGTGGCCTTGGAAACCCAGATTTTTCTTGGCAGTTTCGAGCATGATGCCGCCATGCGCCGCGAATTTTTGGCGCGGATACAGGGGTAAATGCCAGGATCATTCCCAGGGTAATCCCCGTCGCATTGCTGCCCGGCAAGATGCAATTTTAAAAATCCATCCCCCCTTGGATTTCACAATTCAAAGGCCATTTGCCTGAATGACGGGATCGTTTTCCGATTCCCAGGCTGTGTCATCGCGCGGGCAGCCCATAAAATCAGCCAGATTTATCGAGCGCGTCATTATTTTCACTTATATCGATCATTTCGCCACAGCAATAAATTTGCAATGAGGTTGTTAAATGTCAAGACATGTATTACCAACTAATTATTCAGATATTTTTAGTATTAATCAAAAAATTTTCGCTGCCAAAACTCAAATTCAAAGTAAAAAAACCAATCCATATCGCCAGTTATTGACCGGGTCGGCTTTGGGTCTCGTCATGGCCTTGTCGCTGGCACCCCCCCAGGCCAAAGCCGCCCCGACGGATGGCTATGTCTTACTGGGCCGCGGGGTCATTGCGACCGAGGGGAAAACCACCAATATCACGCAAAACTCGCCGCGGGCGGTGATTAATTGGAAAAGTTTTGATGTCGCATTTGACGAAACGGTGCGGTTTAAGACCCCCGATAATGGCACCAGTTTGAACCATATTGGCGGCGGCCAAAGCCAAATTTTGGGCCAGGTGACATCGAATGGAACCCTGTATTTCGTTAATCAAAATGGTTTCGTGTTTGGCGCCCATTCAAGTGTCAGCGCGCAAAATCTGGTGATCAGCACCCAATCGGTTGATCTGGCGCGGTTTTGGATCAATAGCGACGAAAATCATCAAAATTATGTTCGCCCCGCCGATATGGCGGCGACCATCAGCCTCCAAGGCAAAATTAATGTGGCGGATCGCGGCGTGGTGGCGGTGTTCGGGCCTCATGTCGAGACCACCAACACCGCGGTCATCACCTCGCACCAAGGCTCGGTTGTGCTGGCGGGCGGGGCCGTCAGGGACATTGATTTTGGCGGCGATGGCTTGCTGAGTTTTAGCTGGGGGGAGGGCGGCAATGCTGCCGTTGCCTCGAATGGCGGCAATATCCGGGTGCCTGGCGGTCACGTCATTGTCACGGCCAGGGCCGCGCCCTCTGCCATGAATGCCCTGGCCGAAAATATCGGCGGCATTGACACCAGCTCGGAAGCCGCCCACCCCGACCCGCAAAATTGCCGGATTGCCCCCGGGCGGCCCGGGCGGGTGGAGCTGACGGCTGAAAATGGCCTGGCTTGGTTGCGCAATGGTTGGATCAATGTTGGCAATAATGGCACATTTATTCATCGCCATAATAAACCCAAAACCGATATTGTGATTGATCAGGCCTTTCTGTATCGCATTAATCTTGCGCCAGGGATTAAGATTGAATTAGCCTCAGATTATAGTCTGTTCATTAATGGCGAGATTGCTGGCGATGCCCATAGTCATTTGTCGCTTAAGGCGAGCCAGGGGATTATCCTTAACCGACCGGTACGGGCGGGCGGCATCACCGCCTCATCCTTGTTCTTTAAGGCGACGCAGCCGATTACGGTCGACCAAGCTGGGTTAAGCATCACCACCAGCGGCGAGAATTGGAGTCCGGGCGGTAATAATTCTTTGGCGATCAACCTTAATCTGGGCGGAGATCACAGAAAAACCGCCATCACCGCCCTTAATGGCGGCGATATTAAATTGACCACCGAAAATTTTGGTCGCATTTACATTCATGACCGCATTAATGCTCACAATATCAATGCCAATGTGAAAACCGGCGGGATTGCCTTAATCGGGGCCGTCACGGCGCGTAACCTTGATCTGCACGTGTTTAATCGGGGCGATATTTGGTTAGAGGGAAGCTTAACCGCCAATAATATCAATCTGACCACCGCCCTGGGGTCAATCAATGTGTTAAGGAAAATTGTCGCCGATAATCCCGATGGTCTGGGCGGCAATGTCAAAGCCGAAATCAGTAACGGGCGGCGCGAGCTTAGATTTCATGACACGATTTCTGCCACCAATGTGCGGGCGCGCAATCTGAACGGCGATATTACCTTTGAGGGCTTTTTTATCAGCGATGATGACAGCCAAAAACCCAACCGCATTGACGTGAGCGGCAATGGCAAAGTGACGTTCCAATCCGCCGTGGTGATGCGCAAAGGCGGTGTCTTTGAGGTCAATATCGGCAATATCGCCTTTAATAAAATAATTGCCGATGATGCGAATATTGCCATTACCCTTAATAACAAAGGTTCTTATGTTACCGAGTCTTTGTTTAATGAACCCGAACGTAAAGTTTCTTTGATTATTGGCAAGGATATTACATTTAAACATGCGGTTTCGGCATATTTTAATGTGCCAGGGGTGATTTATATTACCGACAGGCTTGATGCGCAAATTTTATCCTTAACCTCAGGCGGGTTCCATGCCGTCTTGGATGGCAAAATTGTCGCGCCGGCCAATGGCTGCGTCCGCTTGTTTCACCAGGCGGAATGGCTGGCCGAGACGGATTTTGTCTATGACGAGGCGATGGCGAAGTTGATGGGCGGCCTCGATGTTGGCGGTGCCAATTTGACCCTCATGTCGGATCGCAATTTGGTCATTGGCGTTCCGATCCAGGCGGCACCGGGGCGCAATCTTACCTTGGGGGGTAAATTTATCTCGCTTAATTCCGAGGTCAGTACCCAAAACGGCAAACTCACGTTAGAATATAGTAACAGCGATAAAAAATCGCCGAATATATTTGATCAAAACACTTATAATCATTTGAAATTTAGGGGGCTGGCCCAGCTTGAGGTGCGCGCAAGCGGCAATTTATCGGTGACCGGGGGCGATAAAATATTTGATGTGGTCGATTTTATCGCCGCGAATGGCGGCAATCTGTCGATTAACAGCGTTATCACCGCCCATCAGCATCTTGGGCTTAAGGCCGATCACGATGTTTGGCTTAACCAGCCCGTCACCACCGACGCGTCCGGCGAGCTGGTGGAAATTGTCACGCCCGGTAATCTTAAATACCTCCATTATGGCAAAGATGGCCATGTGGCCTGGTGATGCGGCATCTAGGGTGGGTCAGGGCAAGTCGAAAATTTATTTACCCCCCCTTCTTTAGGAAGGTCTGATTAAGTCTAGTTTTACCCCCCCTTCTTTAGAAGGGGG
>JASGCR010000237.1 GCA_030054015.1 Candidatus Symbiobacter sp.
AGCAGGAAGGGGGGGTCAGAGATTTTTTCGCCTTATTCAGACCTTCCTTAGGGAACCTCCGAATAAGTCCCAAAAATCCAAATACCACCGCGCCGCCCGCGAAGCGGTGCGCAGTTTTATGCGGGATTCAAGGTACCTCTAATGACCGCGGCGGCACGCTGCCGCACTTGTTCAGACCACCCTTAGGAAGGGGGCATCGAAGGAAATCATAAATTGTCTGGTGTCACGCTTGCCGAATTAAAGCCAATCTATCAGCCTAAACGGGCGATATCCTTTGAACTCCTGGCGGTGCTGTTATTTACCGCGTCGGATTTAATGTCGAAATATCTGGGCGGGATTTACCCGATTGGCGAGGTGGTGTTTTTCCGGGCGTTGTTCGGGTTAATTCCGCCTTTGGCCTGGGCGCTGCATAAAGGCGGTCTGGTGCAAAATTTGCGGACGCGGCGTTATGGGCTGCATATTTTGCGCTGTATCTTGGGCACCTTGGTCACGGTTTTATTTATCTATAGTTTCCAAAAATTGAAATATGCCGATTGCGTGGCGATTTCTTTCACCGCGCCGTTGTTTATTACCTTGATGTCGGCCCCGATCTTAAAGGAAAAAGTCGGTTGGCCGCGCATGATTGCCATTATCGTGGGTTTTGGCGGGGTGTTGGTGGTGTTTCCGCCTGGGGCGATTTTACAGCCGCAATTTTTGCCGTTTCTGGCGGTGATGCTCTTTGCCACCGTCTGTTATGCCGGGGCGATAGTCATATTGCGCTTGATGGGGCGCACCGAATCCAATATGGCAACCACGGTGTATTTCTATATTTTTCTAACCGTGGTGAGCGGCATATCCTGTTTCTTTGCCTGGCGGACGCCGGAATCGTGGTTTGATATTTTTATTATGGTGGTGTTTGGTCTGTGCAGTGGGGTGGGTCAGTTATTATTGGCCCAGGCCCTGCGTTTGGCTCCGGCGACCGTGATCTCGCCCTTTGATTATAGTTATCTGCTGTGGGGGGCGATTTTTGGCTTGCTGTTTTTTGGCGAGGTTATTTCGATCTCGACCTTGGTGGGCGGGGTCATTATGGCGGCGAGCGGCCTGTTTATACTGTGGCACGAGGCCGGGCGGCCTTTATTTTGGCAAGCCAAGGCTTAAATATCGTAATTTTCCTGAAGAGTGGTCGCCAAATCACGGGCGGTTGCGGAGATAATGCGGCCGGATTCATCGGCCACTGGGCGTTGCCGCGGATGCGGATTATGCACCAGGCGCAACAGCCGCCCAGGTAACCCCCCCGGTGACCCGCCCAGCACGGCAATCCGATCCCCCAAAAACGATGCTTCTTCCAAATCATGGGTGACAAACACCACATTCATCTGGGTGGTGTGAAACAACCGCACCAATTCATCTTGCAAACCGGCGCGGGTGACGGCATCCAAAGCCGAAAATGGCTCATCCATCAACAAAATTTGCGGCGCAATGACCAGGGCGCGGGCAATCCCCACCCTTTGCCGTTGCCCGCCGGATAATTGATAGGGCCAACGCTCGCCATAATCGGCCAAACCCACCTGGGCCAGGGCCTCATCCGCCCGCGCCCGCCGCGCCGCTTTGCTCAACCGGGCCGCGCCAGGCCGCCGATGCTCTAACCCCAAAGCGACGTTATCGCGCACCCGTCGCCAGGGCAAGAGACGCGGTTCTTGAAAGACAAAACCGATGCGGGCGTGATCGCCCTGATGCGGTTGGTGCCAGGTGACCTGGCCGGCGCGCAGCGGTAACAATCCGGCAATGGCGCGTAATAAGGTTGATTTGCCGACCCCCGATGAGCCGACCACCACCAAAATCTCGCCCTGGTCAATCTCAAGGTTAAGACCGGACAAAATCTCGCCCCCGCCCGCGAACCCCAAGCTTATATTTTGTAAAGAAATTAACGTTGCCACGGCATGATCCGCCTTTGCACCCACAAAAACACCATATCCACCAAGCCATAAAGCGCGGCAATGGTCAGCATATAAAGCAATACCACATTGGTGGCGAGCAAACCCGAGGCCTCGTTCAGCCGCATACCGACTCCCGCCACGCCAAATAATTCCGCCGCCACCACCGCCATCCAGCCCTGGCCCAAAGCCGAGCGAATCCCGCCCATCATCCCCGGCGCGGCGGCGGGAATAATAATTTTAACCACCCGCCGCCACCAACCCCCATGACCAAAGGCCGCCGCCAATTCGAGATCATCGGGATTAACGCCCTTGACCGCGACATAACTGGCAAAAAAATTGAGCCAAAACACGCTGATCGAGATCACAAACGCCGCCGCCCCCTCGCCAATGCCAAACCAAATGATCGAAAAGGGAATCCAAGCTATGGACGGAATTGGTCGCAGTACCCGCAAGACCCAGGCCAAAATTTGGTCGGTGCGCGGCGACAAGCCACAGGTAATGCCCAGCGCAATGCCGCAACATGATCCCATCACCAACCCCAAACTGTAATGATGGAGGGAATGCAGAATCATCGGAAAATAAATGCCGTTTTTGATTTCCGAGATCAGTGCGAGCGGGACTTGGCTGGGGATCGGCACCAAAATGGCGGGGGCCAGGCCAGATCGCGCCAATCCCTCGCAAATCAGCATAAACAGCACCAAACCGGCGGCGGGATAGAGTAGACCCGTCTTGCGTTGATGTGGCGGCTTAGCAGGATGTGGGGGCAATATGGCGGTGGTCATGATGGGTTACTTCGCCGCATCGTAAAAGGTAAAATCAAACCCATCGTCGTTTTTGCTGTCTTTGGCAATAACGCCGATTTCGCGCTGAAAATCGCGCATCCGCCGCGCGGCATTCAAGATCAAATAAGGATTGGCGGTAAATTTGGTATAAGGCGACCCCATCGCCCGTTGCAATTGCGCCGGCTCGATCAAACCCTTGCCCAGATAATCTTGGATGAGGATGCTGGCTTGTTTGGGGTCGCGGGCGATCACATCAATTGCGCGTTTATGCAATTTCATCAAGGTGACCAAAACATCTTTGTTTTTTTGCTTAAACCCATCGCTGACGGCGATCACGGTGCCAGGTTGGTTGGCAAATAAGGCACTGCCCGCCGCCAAAATGGCGAGTTTGGGGTCTTTGTCCTGGATAATTGTGACGGTTGGCTCGCGGATGGTGGCGGCATCAACCGCCCCCGCCAGCAAAGCTTGTTGGGTGTTTTCAATGCCCATCCGCACAATTTCGACCTGTTTTTCGTCCAATTTGGCGGTTTTGCTCAGCCAATAGCGCAGCACCGTATCCGGCACCGAACCCGATGGTTGGGTGGCAATTTTGATCGGGCGACCGCGGGTTTTGGCGAGTTCGGCGATGACCTCGCGGGCGGATTTATTGCCGCGATTGCGCCAGGTCTCGGCCAGATCGCCGCGTGCCGCCAGCACCAATTCTTCGACCGCACAATTGCCGATAATGCTGATCTCGGCCCCCGCCGCCCGCGCCACGATCACCGGCCCCACCCCGGCATACATCAGGTCAATTTGACCCGCCGCCAAGGCCTGGATCGCATTGGGGCCGGATTCAAATTTCGTGAGTTCAAGCGTCATGTTATTTTCGGTAGCCCAGCCCGACGCAATCGTCACAAATAACGGTGCCGCCGCCAAAATCGGGATATAACCGACTTTGATGGTGGTGGGGTTGGCGGTAGGGTTGGCAGCAGCCTGGGCCGGCTGGATTGGCTGGCCCACCACCCCCATCAGCAAAATTAACGATAACGCGAACAGGCGCAACTTGGCATAAATCACGGCGGAATCCTTCCCCAATAGGTTAATCTCCCCGTGTTTATAAAGGCAGAAAGAATTAAACGCAAGGGAAATGCAAAACTATTTTTTATCACAAGCTTTGTCTGTAGAATTATGGTGCCGCAAAAACGGAGCGTCAAAAAAGGAGCGTCAAAAAAAGGAGCGTCAAAAAAGGGAGCGTCATTACCCGCCACATTATCCGTTTACGGATAATGTGAGTC
>JASGCR010000238.1:0-3826 GCA_030054015.1 Candidatus Symbiobacter sp.
TGCGATGCAACCGCTCGCAAATGCCATTTCTTTTGTTTCTGGGACTTGTTCGGAGGTTCCTAAAGAAGGGGGGGTAAAACTAGACTTATTCAGACCTTCCTTAAGGAAGGTCTGAATAAGTCTCAGAATCCAGAAAATGGCATTTGCGAGCGGGCGTTTACGCCCGCGAAGCAATCCAGAAAAATCTAACGATTTCAAGATGCTACTGGATTGCTTCGCGGTTGCGATGCAACCGCTCGCAAATGCCATTTCTTTTGTTTCTGGGACTTGTTCGGAGTTTCCTTAAGAAGGTGAGGACACGACAAGAAGCTATACCCCGTTTTCTAAAGAATTCCGATTATGACCCCCCCCTTCCTGCTTAGGAAGGGGGGGTCAGTACGACTTATTCAGACCTTCCTTAGGAAGGGGGGGTCATAAAGGCGAATTTTCAAGGACACGGAGTATACAAAAATAATTATAAAGGGTGCTAAGGGTACGATTGGAAAAATTTAAAATCTCCGCCTGAGGGTATATCATGACGTTTGCAGCAAGTTTAGCGATGATTGGGGCCGGTCTGTGGGTGTGGTTGGTCTTGTTTCGCGGATTATATTGGCAAGATGATTTTAGCGATGCGCCGGAAGAGGACGCACCCGACACGGCTGCGCTGGACGCGCCAAGTGTCGTGGCGATTCTGCCGCTTTACAACGCCGCCGGGGCAAGACGGCCTAAAACGGCCAACGAAATTGATAAAGCGCAATTGGAAAAGACCCTGGGCAAGATATTGCGGCAAAAATATCCGTCCCGCCTGCAAATCATTATCGTGGACGGGCTGGCGCATGAAATTTATGGCGGCGACACGGGGGACCTGAGCAAGCGGCGTACCGAATTTGCCGCCTGGCTACGCGAGCAAGCCAAACGTCACCTGAGCGAAAATGGCGATCCCACCCCGGTCGATGAGAAAGTGAAAATCATTGCCGCCAATTTGGTGCCGTCGCAATGGAGCGAACGGCTCTGGGGCCTGTCCCAAGGCTTGATCGAGGCGCGGCAATTCGCCAGCCCAGCCGTCTATGCCTGGTGGGTCGATGCCGAGACGGATTATGACCCTGGGGCTTTGTCCCAAATGGTGCGGGTGGCGGAGTCCGAGCCGCGCCACCTCGTCTCGATCTTGCCCGCCCATAATTGCCACACCCGGTTTGAATGTTTGGCGGTGCCGGCCTATGGTTATTTTTTCCGGCTGCTTTATCCCTTTGCCTGGGTTGCCAATTCCGAGCATGAATTGGCGGCGGCGGGACGCTGTATCCTGGTGCGGCGAAGTTCACTCGATGCGGTCGGGGGCTTGTCCGCCACCTGGGGCTATAGCGAAGAAAATGCCCTGGCGGCGGCGATTAAACCCCAGGGCGGCATTCGGGTGATGCTGTCGCATATGGTGCGGGCGGGGGCGCATCGCAGCCGCTTGTCGGAAATCCGCCAATTACTGGCCCGCGATGAGCTGATTCGCGGCGAGGATAACCCCTTGGCGCAAATGATGACGGCTTTGGTGTTGTTGTTGGGATTCGTTTTGCCGCCTTGGTTTGGGCTGTTTGGCACCGGCACCGTGTCGGTGATGGGGTTTTTGGCTTGGGGGGCGATGAGCCTTTCTTATATCCCGATGTTGAATTTTTACCGCCTGTCGCCATTTTGGGCACCGACTTTGCCTTTGCCCGCGATGTTGTATTTGTTTTCGCTGATTGAATCGATGATGTCGCGCTGGACGCGTCCGAATAAATAGGGAAACCCTCATGAACAGCCCCGTCGCGTTGCCGCGACAGAACCGGCGCGAAAATTTTCTGGTGGCATCGATCTTGTTATCGCCTACCATGCGCCCGCCGATCCTGGCCTTTTACCATTTGGCGCGGTTTGGCGATGATGTGGCGGATCACCCGACGCTGGCGGCGGCGAGCAAAACCCAGATTCTGGCCGCGATGTCATTGGGGTTACAGGGCGGCGAGCTGACGGCGGGCGATGAAATCGGTCGCCAGGCCTATGATTTGGGAAAAAACTTCGCCCGCGTGAGTGCAGAGGCCGGCCTCCCCACCACCCAGGCCGAAAATATGCTGGTCGCCTTTAACCGCGATGTGGCGGGCGAAATTTTTGCCGATGCCGGACAATTATGGGATTATTGCCGCTATTCGGCCATGACGGTGGGGCGGTATGTCTTGGCTTTACATGGCTATGATCCGCGCGGCGATGCGGCGGCATATGACGCATCCGATCATCTCTGTGCCGCCTTGCAATGGTTTAACCATGTCCAAGATTGCGGCCAAGATTTTCGCCAATTGGCGCGGGTTTATGTCCCGCACTCATTTTTGACCGCTCACCAGGCCGAGGCCTCGGATTTGGCGGCGGCGCGCTTAACCCCGCAATTGCGGGCGGCTTTGCGCGATTGGCTGGCGGAGGGGGAGGCGTTTTGGCAACGCGGCCAAGCCCTGCCCCAATATTGTCGCAGCCCCCGATTGCGTGCCGAAGCCCGCGCCATTGTCAGTCTGGCGGCGGCCTTGTCCCGGCGTCTCCGCCAGAGCCTGGAAACCGGCGATTTGTTGGCACGGCGACCGCAACTTTACCGCCGCGACACCCTGCGGGCGATGGGGGCAGGCTTCGCAGCGATGGGGCTAAATTTGGGGCTAAATCTTATGAAAAGCGGCAAAGCGTCCGCCCGGCCGCAACCGCCCCAAATATTGCGGCAAAATGGTGGTTAGGGCGGTGCCGGTCAACCCCAAATCGGCCAAATTCTGGCTTTTGGGGGGAACGACATTGTCTTGCGACAGCAACAAAATTTGGTCGGATGTCACGCCTGGGCGACCAATCAGGCGCGGCAACCCGCCGAAAAGCCTCGCCCCCAGCACGGCCAAACCAAAGGGAATGGTCAGGATAATGGGACGATGGGGGCGGCGGTCGCGTCCCATCGCCCACAGCATGGCTTCCATCATCTCGCGCCAGGTGTAAATTTGCGGCCCGCCCAGCGCGAAAATGGGTTCTTTGGCTTCGCCCTGGCGCAGGGCAAGCACCCGCATGACCGCATCGGCGACATCGCCCACATAAATCGGTTGAAACTGCGCCCGCGATGACACGATCGGAAAAATCGGCATCACGGCGGCCAGCGGGGCAAACAAATTAAACAATTGATCTTCGGGGCCAAAAATCAGGCTGGGGCGGAGGATGAGGGCGGCGGGAAAATGATGCAGCAAAGCCTCCTCCCCCGCCGCGCGGCTGCGCGAATAGGCCGAAGGATGATCGCGCCTGGCCCCCAGCGCACTCAGATGGATCAATTTTTTGACCCCGGCCACCTTGGCCAACCGCCCCAAACGGGTCGGCCAATCGACATGAATCGATTGGAATTCGCCCCGTTTTGCTTCTGATAATATGGCAACCAGATTAATCACCGCATCCTGTTCGGTTAAAATCCGCACCAGACCATCCTCGTCGGTCAGGCTTTGGCTGACAATGCCAATTTGCCCGACATTGCCCATTGGCCGCAAGAATTTGGCATGTTCGCTGTTGCGGGTGACGATTGTGATCATGGCACCGGTTGCGGCCAAGCGTCGGATAATATGGCGTCCGACAAAACCGCTACCGCCGAAGAGGGTGATTTTTTGGAGAGTCATGTTTTCCTCAATTTGCGCTTTATATCCAAGCTGGTATGCCGATTCGGTACGAAAATTACCCGCCCTTTATGGCATAAATTTTCAGATTTTGGAATGATCTCGTCCTGGTGTTGATGTGTGTGCGGCACAGCCAACCAAAGAGCGTCAGAAAAAAGAGCGTCAGAAAAAAGAGCGTCAGAAAAAAGAGCGTCAGAAAAAAGAGCGTC
>JASGCR010000239.1 GCA_030054015.1 Candidatus Symbiobacter sp.
TGCCAAAGGAGAGCCATCCACATATGCGAGCGAAGCGAAGCAATCCAGAAAAATCTAGCAATTTCAGGATGCTACTGGATTGCTTCGCGGGCGAAGCTGCCCGCTCGCAAATGCCACTTTTTTTGTTTTTGAGACTTGTTCAGACATTCCTAAAGCAATGTTTCATTCCAAGTTAAGGATATCCCCTGTTGGAATTTTGGGATAAAAGTTGGGTGATGCTGGTGTGAATTTGTTGTGTTATGATAAGTTTATGACTCTCTGGCAAGCCAAAATCATCACGCTTTTCCCGGAAATTTTCCCTGGTCCGTTGGGGGTGTCGCTGGTCGGGCGGGCTTTGGCGGAACATATCTGGCAACTCGCCACTTATCCTTTGCGCGATTTTGCCCAGGGCCGCCACCGCACCGTCGATGACACGCCCTTTGGCGGCGGAGCGGGCATGGTGCTGCGCCCGGATGTGGTTGACCGCGCGATGGTGGCGGCGACGGCGGATGCGCCAAATTTGACCAAAATTGTTCTCACGCCGCGCGGCACGCCCTTAACCCAGGCCCATATCCGCGCCTGGGCGGCGAGCGCGGGGCTGGTGATTTTATGTGGCCGCTTTGAAGGGATGGACCAGCGCGTGATCGAGCATCACCACATGAGCGAAATTTCGCTCGGCGATTTTGTCCTGGCGGGGGGGGAGGTGGCCGCCCTGGCGGTGATCGAGGCTTGCGTACGGCTGTTGCCTGGCGTGATGGGCGATACGGCATCGGGGGTCGAGGAATCCTTTGAACAGGGTTTGCTTGAATATCCGCATTACACCCGCCCGGCGGATTGGGGGGGTAATTCCGTGCCGGAAATTTTATTATCCGGCCATCACGAGAAAATCCGCGCCTGGCGCCAGGCGCAATCCGAAGAAGTGACTCGCCTCCGCCGTCCCGATCTGTGGCAAAAATACAAAAACACTTGACATCATGGGGGGGATAAGTTTAGGGATATTTTTTTACATGTGCCGCCGTTGTGTAATGACGGGGGCAGATGGAAGAAACTTTGCCAAGAACTAAGCTAACTTCATATAGCATAAGTTTTTGGTCACGGCGTTTAACTTAAGAACAACCAGAATGACGGCGGCGGCACCATGCCGCAAGGATAATAAGATGAATCTGATTCAAACCATTGAAGCCGAGAATATCAAGGCTTTGGCCGAAAAAAACCCGGTACCGAATTTTGCCCCTGGCGACACGCTCAAGGTCAAAGTCAAGGTTATCGAGGGCACCCGCGAGCGTATCCAGGCCTTTGAAGGCGTGTGCATTGCGCGTAAGGCCTCGGGGATTAATTCCAATTTCACGGTGCGGAAAATTTCCTATGGCGAGGGGGTGGAGCGCGTATTTCCCCTGTACAGCCCGCGCCTGGCCGGGATCGAAGTGATCCGCCGCGGGTCGGTGCGCCGTGCGAAACTTTATTACCTGCGCGACCGCCGCGGCAAATCCGCCCGCATCGTCGAACGCGCCATGACCGGCAACGAAGAACGCGATGCCGCCGATCACCGCGACGCTTTGCAAAAAGTCAAAGATGCCGAGGGCAAAGGGGCGTGAATATACGCCGTGTCCTTGAAAATTCGCCTTTATTCCCCCCTTTCCAAAGCAGGAAGGGGGGGGCAGTGACTTTTGCAAGTTATTCAGACTTTGCTTAAGGAAGGTCTGAACAAGTCACTTGTTTGCCACAAGAGACGCGCATTTGCGAGCGGCGAAGCCGCGAAGCAATCCAGAAAAATCGAATAATTTCAGGATGTTACTGGATTGCTTCGCGGGCGTAGCCGCCCGCTCGCAAATGCCATATTTTTTGGTATTGAGACTTGTTCGGAGGTTCCCGAAGGAAGGTCTGAATAAGTCGAGAAACACTTCTGACCTCCCCTTCCCGTAGGGAGGGGAGGATAGAAAACCTTAGCGACTGCGACTGCGACTGCGAACTGCGAACTGCGAGCGAAGCGGGAAGCAGGAAGCAAGAAGCAAGAAGCAGGCGCGTTAGGTTTTCTTGGTGGGGTTGGTACTTTAAATTGTTAAAAAGCCCAACCCCACCAAGTCTCGCTAATTTGCTTCGCAAATAAGCTCGACTATCCTCCCCTCCCTACGGGAAGGGGAGGTCAGTGACTTTTGCTACTTGTTCAGATTCTTTTAAGCATAGTGTCACTAAGGAACCACCCCATGCCCACATTGCCGCATAAATTTGATCAGCTTAAAATCACCTTCGCCGCCCCCGACCAAGGGGTGAGCGAAGAAGTCTTGGTGATATTCCTGGGCGAGATGGCCGGGGATGACAAAGCGGGGGATGACAAAGCACCGGCGGCGGATAATTCCGCCTATGCGACTGCGATGCGGCGTTTATTGGCTGTGGGGTTGGGTTCTGATGCGGGTCTGGTGGAGCATGTTGCCCATGCGCTCAAACATGCGCGGTTTAAGGGCAAATTGGGCGATAATTTGAAAATTTTTACCCCGCCGGCCAATCATCGGTCATATTCCCGCATCATGCTGGTGGGGTATGGCAAAACCGGGAAAGACAAAAAACCCGCAGAAAAAAACGCCCCCCATCTGGCGGCGAATGACCAAAAAGGCTTAACCCCCGCGAAATTGGCGGATTTGGGGGCGGCGATTGTGGCTGGGCTCGGCAATGTCACGCAAAAATCGGCGCGGGTTTTAATATCCGGATTAGACCCAGCCCTTAACGAGGCCAAAACCAGCCAAACCGATGCGGCGGCGCAATTGGCAATGGGCGCGAAATTGCGGGCCTGGCAGTTTGAGACCTATCTCACCAAACAAAAACCCGAAGACAAACCAAGCCTCGCCGAACTCACCTTTGTGCTTGCCGATGCCAAAGAAGCGGCCAAAAAATTCACCGACGATCAAAACGGCGTCGCCGATGCGGTCAATATTGCGCGTTATTTGGTGGCGGAACCGGCCAATGCGCTGACCCCGCCCATTTATGCCGATCACCTTAATGCCCTTAAAATCGATGGCTTAAAAATCGAAATTTTCGACGAAAAGCAATTGGAAAAACTGAAAATGGGCGCGATGTTGGGTGTCGCCCAGGGGTCGCTGCATCCGCCGCGCCTGGTGGTTTTAAGTTGGCTGGGAGCCGCCGATAAAAACGCCGCCCCGCTTGCCCTCATCGGCAAGGGGGTGACCTTTGATTCGGGCGGATTATCGCTGAAACCCGCTAAATCAATGGAAGATATGAAATGGGATATGGGCGGCTCGGCCAGCGTGGTCGGTGCGCTCATTGCCCTGGCCCGTCGCCGCGCCAAAGCCAATGTGGTGGGCGTGGTCGGTTTGGTCGAAAACATGCCGTCGCATTTGGCGCAGCGTCCGGGCGACATTGTCACCTCCCACTCCGGTCAAACGATTGAGGTTTTAAACACCGATGCCGAGGGGCGGTTGCTTCTGGCCGATTTATTGTCTTATACCGAACAAAATTTCAAACCCGCCGCCATGATTGATTTGGCGACCCTCACCGGAGCCATCATTACCGCTTTGGGGCATGAAAATGTTGGGTTGTTTGCCAATGATGATGGTTTGGCGGCAATCATCACCGATGCTGGACTTGCCACGCATGAACCTGTCTGGCGGTTGCCAATGGGCGATGCTTATGACAAATTGATCAAATCCGACATTGCCGACATGAAAAACATCGGCGATGGTACGTCGGGTTCGATCGTTGGGGCGCAATTCTTGCAACGCTTTGTCACCAAAACCAAATGGGCGCATTTGGACATTGCGGGCGTCGCCTGGGCCAACCAAGCCGGCGGCGTCACCCCCAAAGGCGCGTCGGGTTGGGGCGTGCGCTTGCTCGATGAATTGGTGCGCAAACATTATGAAAGTTAAGGATGGTTTGAATAAGTCGAAAATTTATTTACCCCCCCTTCTTTAGGAACCTCTGAATAAGGCGAAAAAATCTCTGACCCCCCCTTCCTGCTTAGGA
>JASGCR010000240.1 GCA_030054015.1 Candidatus Symbiobacter sp.
TTCCTAAGCAGGAAGGGGGGGTCAGTACGACTTGTTCAGACCTTCCCTAAGCAGGAAGGGGGGCATAATCGGAATTCTATAGGAAACGGGTTATATAATATTTAATTTTGAATCAGGCCCTAAGCCCTGGCCACGGTATCCGGACCTGGTCTATGGCCGCGGCGCAGATTGAGCGAAATAATCGTGAGTCCGCTTAAAATTGTCCCCACCCCAATCATTTCCAATGGGTGCAATCTTTCCCCCAAAATGACCGCGGTGGCCAGGATGCCCGTTACAGGCACCAATAAGGAAAACGGCGCCACCACGGATGGCACATAATTTTGCAATAATTTGCCCCAAATGGCATAACAGAGCAAAGTCGCTATGATGCCAATATACAAAACCGACAGCAAAGAAAGATAATCAAAATCATCGATCATGGCGACGATGCGGCTTGGCCCCTCGAACCAATAAGACAGCAACAATAATGGCACCGAGGCAAACAAACTCATCCACACTGTGTTGGCTAAGACATTGACTTTGCCCATGCGAAACAGCAAAACATTGCCAATGGCCCAAGCAAGACCCGAACCCAAACTACACATAAACCCCAACACGGGAAATGCGCCCCCCAATTCGGCGCAGCCCACATCGGACACGCTGTATCCGATCATGGCCAGGCCAGCACATCCCGCCGCTCCGCCCAGCCACACCCGCCAATGGGGGATATTGCGGGACAATATTGACATCAAGGCAATGGTGAAAAATACTTGCGATTGCACCACCACCGAGGCCAAACCAGCCGGCAATCCCCGCGAAATCCCTACAAAGCCAAGCCCAAACTGACCGACAAAAAGAAAGCCAGCGCAAAAAAACATGTGCCAAAATCCAACCCGCGGCCGTGGCAACCACAAACACGGAAGGGCGGCCAAGCCAAAACGCAAAAAGGCCAGAAATAAAGGCGGTACTGCCGTCAATCCCACTTTAATAAAGACAAAACTGAGACCCCAGATGACGGTGGTCATTATGGCAAGGCCAATATCTTGTATTTTCATTTCGAGTCCAAATTTCAATTCGCGTTCAAATTTCAATGCCAAATGTTGCTTTTATATCCAATACCGTAAAAAATAACAGTATATTTTTGGCAATGGATATTGGATACAGGCACAAATTGGGACAATATTAAAGGATAACCCGCTTCTATGAATATCATCGGTATCGATCCTGGCCTGAACCACACCGGATGGGGGGTGATTGACTATAATGGCGGCCATATGCGCTTTGTCGCGGCGGGGGTGATTGCTCCCACCATCCCGGTCATGACCGGCGGCGAAAGCGCCCTGGCCGTGCGCCTGGCCCATTTGTTCCAGGCACTGCACCAGATCATCCGCGATTACGCCCCGGCCCAGGCGGCGGTTGAGGAAACTTTTGCCAATGTCAATCCGGTGTCAACTCTGCGGCTAGGCCATGCGCGGGCGGCGGCCATGTTGGTGCCAGCCCTCGCCAATATCCCCGTGTTCGAATATACCGCCAATAAGGTTAAAAAAGCCGTCACCAGCAACGGCCATGCCGATAAAAACCAAGTACAAATGATGGTGAGAAGGCTGTTGCCGGCCTCGGCCACCCAATCCGCCGATGCCGCCGATGCCCTGGCCGTGGCGATTTGTCATGCCCACAGCCACAGGCTGACCGCACAAACCGGGTGACCGCACAAACGGGGTGAGCGCACAAACGGGGTGAATGCGGTTCCGTTCCGTCTGCGCGCTTTTACAGATGCCGCACCTCTACCCCGCCCCATTTTTGCGCAAAATACTCGGCGACCAGGCGGCGGTGGCAATGATGGGGCGTGTCTTCACTGCACAGTAAACAGCCGCCATCGATAATCTTGCGGTCGATTTGCTCGATTTTACGCTGTGCCATCAGAGTCAAAAATTTATTTTGGTACACCTCCCAATCGCCTTGGTTTTTTTTGTAATCGGTTAAAATATCGGCGGTCGGGGCCAATTCCGGCAGATGGAGATACTCCATCCGACAAATCGCCTGGCAGAAATATCTGAGGTCGGTTTTTTTGGCAAAGCCCGCCAATTGCGAGACATTGTTCAACCGCACATCGACCAATCGCGTCGCCCCCGATGCGGCCAATTTGGTAAAAAATTGCTCGGCATTTTTTTTGGTAAAGCCAATGGTGAAAATCTTCACTTTTTTCCCCCCAAATTTGGGTTAGGCGGCGACCATCTCGGTTGCATCAAACAAACTGGCCTGTGGCAGCGGGGCGTGAATATCGGCATCGGTGCCAATTTTTACCCGATAGGCAATCAACCGACCATGACGGCGATAGGCTGCGTCAATTTTTGCCTCTTGGTCGATTAAGCCCGTCAATTCGTCGGGAAAATAACGCGCGACCAATTGCGCCAATAATTCGGCATGAGGAACCGCCTGGCCGTCGCCATTGATATGATGCACCACCCCGCCTCTTTCCCCCAATATGCGGGCAATCAAAATCGAACGGTGGCAGTCAAGCGGCTCACGCTCGGCACACATGAGGGCGAGGCGGTAATTTTCTGCCCCCTTTATGACCCGTTCAATCCCGCTTTGGAATAATATTGTGGCCGCCAATTTGTCGTAATCCACCCGTGCGCCGCGATGTGACTCTTGGTATTTCCCCTGGTGCGTCCCTTGACGCGTCCCCTGGTGCGTCCCTTGGCGCGTCCCCTGGTGCGTCCCTTGGCGCGTCCCCTGGTACGCCGTTTGGCGGGTTGCTGTATAACAACATTCATCCGCCGGACGCGCCCCCAATTCGCGGCCCAAAAAGACGTAATTGATATTTTTCTGCCGCAAAGAATGCCTAAGGCGATCCTGGTTAAAATCCTCATTCATGCGGCTATAGGGTTCCGAGCGCACATCCGCCACCACATCAATTGCGTTCCGCCTTAACATATCGGTGAAAAAATCAATTTTATGGGTGGAATGGCCGATGGTAAAAATGGGGTTGGGCATATCATTCACCTTTGGCGTTGGGATATATCACGGCGGCGACGATTTTATAGGCGAATTTTTCAAATAAAGCACCTAATGAAACACATAGTAGCGGCGGATCATTTTGAAATCGTCGGTTTAATTGGTCAAGGAAAATCGGGTTTTCCCAC
Organism: Candidatus Symbiobacter sp.; assembly: GCA_030054015.1. GTDB lineage: Bacteria > Pseudomonadota > Alphaproteobacteria > Elsterales > Elsteraceae > JASGCR01. Next base: position 3,126 of record JASGCR010000240.1, read on the forward strand.
AAGATGGTTGGATCGGTACAACCGAGGTGAAATTCGGTCGATTGATAGATAAAAGTGGCACGACGTGGGTTTCTTTTCTTTTCCTCATTCAAATAGGATTCGTTAAACGAGAGGATCAGTTTTTCCGGTTTTATCAAAACCACCGAGCGTTTAATGTGATCCAATAATTTATCGGCAACCCGATCCGTCATGTAATCTTTCTCAGGGCGATGCCACAAATCGGTATAACCATTTTCAATCAAACTCAAGGCCTGGCTATATTTGTAACGACCAATTTTTTGCCATGGTTCGGGGGCAATGACCCAATTCTCGCGCTGATGCCGATTGGGTTTGGGCGACGCCAGCGGGATGCGCACAATATCCATGACCCGCGCCATGATGCCGCCAGGATATTGACATTCCTCGGCCTCAATGATTTCGGTCTCACGATCCCCGACCGGCCTGATCCATCCGCCCATCGCGCCATCTTCGAGCATTTCTCGGCCCACCACGCAGCGTCCGCCGCGGCGGTGGCTGTTGGCGAAACAGATGATGTGTTTGAATGTCCCCATAGATAGGCCGTTAATTGGTGAACCCAACCTGCGATATGTAAGAACATAACAAAAACTTTTTTAGGTTGCAATCATTTTTATACCCCCGTGTCTTTGAAAATTCCGATTCTGCCCCCTCTTCCCTAAGGATACTCCGAACAAGTCCCAGAAACAAAAGAAATGGCATTTGCGAGCGGGCGGCTTCGCCCGCGAAGCAATCCAGTAGCATCTTGAAATTGCTAGATTTTTCTGGATTGCT
>JASGCR010000241.1 GCA_030054015.1 Candidatus Symbiobacter sp.
GCGAGTGCTTACGAGCCAAAGCTTTTCTTGGGGGGGTTGGTGTAATGGGTTGATTTTATTAATATATTTTCAACATCTCAACCCCCCCAAGTTGAGCTAAGCTGCTTCGCAGCTAAGCTCAACTGTCCCCCCCTTCTAAAGAAGGGGGGGTAAAACTAGACTTAATCAGACCCTCCTTAAGGAAGGTCTGATTAAGTCACTTTTTTGCCAAAAGAGACACGCTTTCACTTACGTGGCGGCAACTTTATTTTGTCGCCGCTTTCACTTACGCGGCGACCCGCGAAGCAATCCAGAAAAATCTAGCAATTTCAGGATGTTACTGGATTGCTTCGCGGCTTTACGGCTGGCCTGCTTCGCCTTCGGCTCGCAGCATCGAATTGTTACCCAATTGCTTCGCAATTGGACAATTCTGATGGCTCGCAAATGCCATTTTTTTGTTTTTGAGACTTGTTCGGAGTATCCTTAAGGAAAGTCTGAATAAGTCCCTAAAATCCCAAAACCACCGCGCCGTCCGCGAAGCGGGGCGCAGTTTTGTGCGGGATTCAAGGTACCTCTAATGAACGCGGCGGCACGTTGCCGCACTTATTCAGACCCTCCTTAAGGAGACCCCTCATGCACCAAAGAAATTTGCTCGACCTCGCCGGTAAATTGCAGCACAGGCAACAAGCCTTTGCCTGGGTCACGGTACTCCATGCGCTGCCGCCGACCTCGGCGCGGGCGGGAGACAAAGCCTTGGTGCTGGCGGATGGTACCCTGCATGGCTGGATTGGCGGCGGCTGTGCCAAGCCCTCGGTGATCGAGGCGGCGCAATCCGCCCTCAATGACGGCAAACCGCGCCGCATCCGCATCGCGCCCAGCCAAACCAACCCAGCCGCCGAATCAAGCCCAGAAATCGCCACAGGCCAGATCGAGATCGGGTCAAATTGTGTCTCCGGCGGCAGTTTGGAATTATTTATCGATCCGATCATGCCGATGGCGCGTTTGGCGATTTTTGGCGAATCGGCGGTGGCGCAAAGCTTGTTGGCTTTGGCCCCCAAGGTCGGGTTTGACGTAACCTTGATCTCTGACGGCTGCCAGGCCGAGGATTTCCCCGATGCCGATCGCGTACTCGCCCAGGATGGGGTGGATTTTGTCCAAGATGCCCTGGGGTATGGCGAATTTGTGGTGGTGGCGAGCCAAGGTCGCCGCGACCGCCAAGCCCTCGCCGCCGCCCTGGCCTTGCAACCGAGATATATCTGGCTGGTGGCGAGTGGCAAAAAAGCCGGGGTGCTTAAACAAAATCTGATCGATGCCGGCGAAGATGCCCAGCGTGTGGCGGCCATCATTGCCCCGGCTGGCAGCATCAAAGGTGCCACCACCCCGGAAGAAATCGCCCTGTCGGTGCTGGCCGATGTGGTGGCGAAAAGGCGGCATACCCAAGAAGTCGTTGTGGCCGCAGAGAGCAACCTGGCACCGGCGAAGCCATCTTTGACGCAAAAATTGGTCAAAAATTTGGCCGGATTGGGGGCGGGCATCGAGGCCAAACTCGATAAAAATGTCGGTTTTCCCCCTAATTCCTGTTGTGGGTGAGGCAATCATGGGCTGTTTGTTAAAAGGCGGCGGCGGACTCTATAGCCGGCTGGTGGTGGGCGGGGTGTTGTTGGCGGCGGGGGCGGGCTCGCGCCTGGGACATCGCCCGAAATCGCTGCTGGAATTGGGGGGGGTGCCGCTCATTCGGCGGCAAATTATTGCCTTGTCGGGGGCTGGGATTGACGAATTGGTGGTGGTACTGGGCCATTATGCCGAGCAAATCGAACCCCTGGTACAAGATTTTCCGGTCACATTGGTGCGCAATCCCCGTCCCGATGAGGGCCAGGCCTCGTCGCTGCGGCTGGGATTGGCGGGTTTGGCGGGTAAATTGGATGCGGTGGTGGTGGGGTTGGCCGATCAGCCGCTCATTAATGCCCAAGATGTGTCCGCTGTCATTGCCGCCTATAAAAAACGCCCCGAAGGGTGTGATGTGGTGGTGCCGCGGGTCGGCAATGAACGCGGCAATCCGGTGATGTTTACCGCCGCTATTTTGCCCGAAATTTTGGCCGGCGATGTTAATTTTGGGTGCCGCCAATGGCAACAAGCCCATCCTGAACGGGTGCATTTTATGATAAGTGACAATCCACGTTATTGCCTGGATATTGATGAACCCGCCGATATTGCCGCCCTGGCCGCCCGCACCGGTCATCAGCTTAAATGGCCGACAGAGTTGACGCAGGCGCGATAATATTGCACAAACACGGCAGGCGTAAAAATTTTTAAGGGAGAAAATTGTGCGGTACCTATCGACCCGTGGGCAAGCCCCGAATTTGTCGTTCAAACAAGTCTTGCTGACCGGTCTGGCCCGCGATGGCGGCCTCTATGTGCCAGCCAAATGGCCGCGTTTTTCCCCCAGCGAATGGCGGAATCTGGCGGGTCGCCCCTATGGTGAACTGGCCGAGGCGGTGATCACGCCCTTTATCGGCGATGATTTTACCAAAGCCGAAATTGCCACGGTTTTGCGCGAGGCCTATGCCGCTTTCAAACATCCGGCGATTGCGCCCTTGAAACAATTGGGGCCGACCGATTTTGTCCTGGAATTGTTTCATGGCCCGACTTTGGCGTTCAAGGATTACGCCCTGCAAGTTTTGGGGCGGTTTTTTGACCTGACCTTGCGCCAGGAAAAACGCCGCGCCGTGATTTTGGGGGCAACTTCGGGCGATACTGGCTCGGCGGCGATTGAGGCCTGCCGCCAGTGTGAGGCCCTGACCGTGTTTATTTTGTACCCCAAGGGGCGGATGTCGGATTTCCAACGGCGGCAAATGACCACGGTGACCGGCAAAAATGTCTATGCCGTGGCGGTTGAGGGCAGTTTTGATGATGCCCAGGATTGCGTCAAGGCCTTGTTCAATGACCTGGCTTTTCGGGATCAGATGGGGTTGGCGGCGATAAATTCGATCAATTGGGCGCGGATTATGGCCCAGATCGTCTATTATGCCTATGCCGCCTTAAGCCTCGGCGCCCCCGACCGCGAGATTGATTTTGCGGTGCCGACCGGTAATTTCGGCAATATCTATGCCGGTTTTGTCGCGCGTGAGATGGGTTTGCCAATTGGCTTACTCGCCCTCGCCACCAACCGCAATGACGTGATGGCGCGGGTGCTGGCATCGGGCGAAATGAGCCTGAGGCCAGTTGAGGAATCGCTCAGCCCCAGCATGGATATTCAAATTTCCAGCAATTTTGAACGTTTGCTGTTTGACATGTTCGACCGCGATGGCGGGCAATTGGCGGCCGAGATGGAAAAATTCCGCAAAAATGGCAAAATGGTGCTGGCCGATAATGGCAGCGAGTCACCCATGGCGCAAATGCGCAAGATTTTTACCGGCCTTCGCGTCGATGATGCCACCACGGTGAAAACCATGCAGAAAATTTACCGCGATACCGGCGAAATACTTGATCCCCATAGTGCCATCGCCGTCCACGCCATGAGCCACCATGCCCGCCGCCAAGAACGCCTGGCCAAACACGTGCCGATGGTGGCTCTGGCCTGCGCCCACCCGGCCAAATTTGCTGCCACGGTGGAACAGGCGATTGGGGTCACCGCGCCGCCGCCGCCGCATCTCGCCCATTTGGCTGAAAAACCGGAGCGGCTTTACACCGTGGCCGCGACACCTACGGCGGTTAAGGAATTTATGTTGGCGCATGTGCAAAACTAGGCTGATGCCGCACCTAAAGAGCGTCATTACCCGCCGGACTGCAAGTGCTAAGCTAGGCTGATGACGCTCCTTTTTTTAAGTGTTACTCAGACTATCCTTTAGGAAGGTCTGAACAAGGCGAAAAAATCTGTGACCCCCCCTTCCTGCTTAGGAAGGGGGGGATAGAAAA
>JASGCR010000011.1 GCA_030054015.1 Candidatus Symbiobacter sp.
TAGAAAAGTCCGCGCGTAAGCGCGGGTAACTTTTCTTACCGAAGAATCCAGAAAAAGTCAGAAAATTCAACGGTTTCTGGATTCTCTGGATTCTTCGGTAAGAATGCTTAACCGCGCTAAAGCGCGGAGCATTGTAACCTCAGAATGACAGTTTTAGGACTCAACCAGACCTTTCCTAAGCCGAAGGGCGGGGCAAAACGCGACCTATTCAACCCCACCCCAAAGACCATTATTATTCCAAAGATCGGTATTGCCCTGCATGGGATAGAGGTAATTTACCGCCAAATCATCCCGGAACCGGCGCAAGGCTTCGCTTATATTGGTCGCCTCTTGGGTTCTACCAACCCCGCCCACCTTAAGCAACAGCGATTCGCTTGGTTTTGTGGTGCTGGCATCGTCGGATTTCGCGGTTTGATTGGTTTCGGATGCGGAATCGACGTAATTTGTGATGTAGAACACACCCTTCGACCCCCTCACCGCGGTCGATTTTTTGCTTGAGCTGGCGGCGGGGGATTCGTCAACGACGATGAGGCCCATGTCATCCCCCGCCTCATCATCGGTCGCATCTTCAGGCGCAATGGCGGGGCTGGGATTAATTTTTGTCGTCTCCAATAATATATCACCGGGGTTGAGCATCACCTGGTCGTCTTCCAACAGACCGTTATTATTGCGCAAAATTTGCAGCGACATATTGTTAATTAAATTATTATTATTATAAAGTTTGCCCAAACTGGTGGCAATGATGGCGGCATTTTGGTTCATATAGATCACCTCGCCGCTACCCAATTCAAAATCAAGCGAGGTCTGTTTACCGCCCGACAGCAAAATGTAATTATTCAATTCCAGATTGCCATTCTGGGTTGCAAATTTCACACTGCCATTTCCAGTAATGGTTCCCTGATTGGTCAGGATAATGCCGCCCGTACCCGCCTCAAAAGTCAGTGAATGCCCCGAAGTCCAATAAATCCCGGCATCAATCGTGATGGTACCGCTCGATGTGGCCGGGCCATTACCCTTATTGGCATTAATGGTCACATCGTTCGTGACGAGCAAGTTATTCAAACTATTCACGCTGAGAATCGACGTGGCTTTATGGCTGTATAATTGGCCTTTACAAGGCCCGCCTTTACAGAAATAAACATCCGACTGTCTGACATTGGCGATGGTAATATCGGTGGGATCAAGCAACAGACTCCCCCGCTGACCAAAAGCGGCGGTGGTTGAAACATCCCCATTAAAATTGAGGGTGATGCGTCCCGATACCTCGACCGCCCCGCCATTGCCCCCCAAAGCCCCACCATTGGCGGTAATCCGGCCTTGGAAAGCGGTGGCATCATCGCCCCACAGCACGACCAAACCGCCTTTGCCATCATGCGTGGCATTGGCATTAATGTGGCCAGCTGGCCCCATGAAGCTGCGCATCGCATTCCGATCAAGCCCCAATTTTTGGCTTAATGCCAGGGGAGTGCCATGAAAATCTCCCCCCAGATAAACCGCGCCGCCCCCGGTTTTGCCCGATACGTCAATGCTGCCGTTATTGATAACATCGCCGCCCGCCGCCATTAAAACCACGGTGCCGCCTTGGGAGACCAAACTTTTGGCCTCGATCACGCCTTCATTATCGACCACGGCATTGGTCAAATCCTTGGCAGCTTGGGCGGTTAAATATACCGCGCCCCCCTCCGCCGCAATGAGGCCGGAATTAATCACCTGGATGGATTGTGACGGAGGGGACGGGTTATGATTGGCCGTCTCCTTGTCCTTATTTACCGCCGTCACCTTGTTTACCGCCGTTGGGCCCAATTCAAAATTTAACAGCCCATCGCCGTTAAAATCGACCACCAGCGATTCGGTGCCGCCCAATATGACCTTGCCCAAATTGGCTTTGATAACGCCCTGGTTGCTAATATTGGGGGCAAAAAACTCCGCCGCGCCGCGCGATGCCACCTCAATCACCCCCTTTAAGGTGATGCGCGATGCCGGATTAGCGGCGCGATTTTTCGGGCGGGTTGGGAGGGCATTTTTCCCGTTTTTAAGGAAAATATTATCGTCGATATCGATGGTGCTGGCGATGAAGTTTTGGCTGTTTACTTTGGATTTGCTGTTAAACACCAGGCCATTGGGATTGACCAAATAAACCGTACCATTCGAGATGATCTGGCCGTCAATTTGCGACACCGTCTTGCCCGTGACCCGATTCATCACCGCCCCGCCTTTGGGCATATTATATTGCACAGTTTCATTAACCGCGATCGAAAACCCCAGCCATTCAATCACCGAATATAACGTCGTTTGCCGGATCGTCATGTTCGTGTTGGTTTGGGCGATATGCGCATCCCCGCGTGTCACCACCCCGCCGGTTGGCATGGCCAGCAGCCCGTGGGGCGTGATCATGACCATGACCATGACCGCCAAGATCACGGCAATTCGGGTCATTCTCTCTAAGATCAGCGTTGGCGCAATCCGCATGAACACCCCCTCCTAAAAATTGTATTATTATTAAATAACCATAAAGTTACGTCCTATTCTATGAATCCTTCGTTTGAATCGTCAAGTTAATTTTTTGTCAGAATTAACCTAAATTAGGTTTAATTTTGTCCCGCGCCTTTTAGGGCAAAAAGGGAGCGTCAAAAAAAGAACGGCAAAAAGGGAGCGGCGGAATTTTCTATCTCTCGCGTGAGGGATCAGGCGAGGCGGGATTTGAGGTCCAAATTATGTTCGGCCTGGATATAACGCACCGTCCCGGTGACCGAGCGCATGACCATGGAATGGGTGGTCGCACGCAGCCCCGACCGCCGGACACCGCGCAGCATGGTGCCATCGGTGACTCCGGTCGCGGCAAACATGACATTGCCCTTGGCCAAATCATGCAGATTATAAATCCGGTTGTAATCGGTGATGCCAATGCGCGAGGCGCGGCTGCGCTCATCCTCGTTGCGGAACACCAGGCGGCCTTGCATTTGCCCGCCGACACAGCGCAAGGCGGCGGCCGCCAACACACCTTCGGGCGCACCGCCAGTGCCAAAATAAATATCAACCCCGCTCTCAGGTTGGGCGGTGGCGATCACCCCCGACACATCGCCGTCGGAGATAAGGATAATCCGCGCCCCGGCGGCACGCACCTGGGCAATTAAGTCGCTGTGGCGCGGGCGATCCAGGATACAGGCCACGAGGTCGCCGACCGGAATTTTTTTAGCCCGCGCCAATTCTTTAAGATTTTTTTCCGGCGTGGCATTAAGGTCGATCAAATGGTCGGGAAACCCGCCGCCAATGGCGATTTTATCCATATAAGTATCGGGGGCATGAAGAAATCCGCCCGCATCCGCCATCGCCATCACCGCCAGGGCATTTTGCCCGCCCTTGGCCGTGATGGTGGTACCCTCAAGCGGATCAAGGGCAATGTCAATTTTGGGGCCATGGCCGGTGCCAACTTTTTCCCCGATATAAAGCATCGGGGCTTCGTCGCGTTCGCCCTCGCCAATCACGACCTTGCCGTCAATCGCCAGCCCGTTCAGGGCCTGGCGAATGGCGTTCACCGCCGCTTGATCGGCCTGTTTTTCGTCGCCGCGCCCCATCATTTGCACGGCGGCCAAGGCCCCCGCTTCGGTGACACGCACGGCTTCCAAAGCCAAATTTCGATCCATACCCTGCATTACTGATGGTTCCTTAGGCGATTTTGGGCTGCGGCATGTCGTCATCATTATGCGTGACTTTGCGATCACGGGCTGCCGCTTGCAGTCGCATCCGCGCCATCATGCTGCCGGTACCGGCGGGGATCAAACGCCCGACAATGACGTTTTCTTTGAGGCCTTCGAGTTTATCGACTTTGCCGCCGGTTGAGGCCTCGGTCAGCACCCGCGTGGTTTCTTGGAACGAGGCCGCCGAGATAAAGCTGTTGGTTTGCAACGAGGCCTTGGTAATGCCTTGGAGTACCGGATGCGCCGTCGCACCGCGCAGATTTTGCTCGGCCATTTTACGGTTTTCGGCTTCGAATTCCAATTTATCGATCTGTTCATCGACCAGGTAAGTCGTATCGCCAGGCTCGTCAATTTCGACTTTTTGCAGCATTTGCCGCACGATCACCTCGATATGCTTGTCGTTGATTTTCACGCCTTGCAAACGATAGACTTCTTGGATTTCATAGATCAGGTAATTGGCTAAAGCCTCGACCCCCAAAATCCGCAAAATATCGTGCGGCACCGGATTGCCATCCATCAGCAAATCGCCCTTGGCGACATAATCGCCCTCATGCACACTAATGTGTTTGCCTTTCGGAATCATACATTCCATCGGCTCGCGCCCTTCTTCATTGGGAACAATGACGATGCGGCGTTTGTTTTTGTGATCCTTGCCAAATTCGACGCGGCCATCAATTTCGCTTATGATGGCGAAATCTTTGGGTTTGCGGGCTTCAAACAATTCCGCCACCCGCGGCAAGCCCCCGGTAATATCGCGGGTTTTGGAGGATTCGCGGGGGATACGCGCCAGCACGTCGCCGGCCTTGACCGGTTGGTTGTTTTCCACCGACAAAATCGCATCAACCGAGAGGAAATAGCGGGCTTCCATCCCATTATTGAGACGCAGACTATTGCCCACCGCATCGTTCAAGACAATGCGCGGTTTCAAATCACTGCCCCGCGGTTGTTGCCGCCAATCGACCACGACGCGATTGGATATGCCGGTTGATTCATCCAATACTTCGCGCATTGACACGCCTTCGGTCAAATCCTCGAAACGCGCAATCCCATCGCATTCGGTGAGAATCGGCAAAGTATACGGGTCCCATTCGGCCAGGCGTTGACCTTTTGTCGTGGCATGACCCTCATCGACAAATAATTTCGCCCCATAGGGAATTTTGTGACGGGCGCGTTCACGCAGCATGTCATCGACCAAAACCAATTCCATATTGCGGCCCATGACGATCATCACGCCCTGGCTGTTGGTGACCACGGCGCGGTTGGAGAGGCGTACTTTGCCTTCCCAGGCCGCTTCGATGCTCGATTGCTCCGCACCGCGTTGTACCGCCCCGCCAATATGGAAGGTACGCATGGTCAATTGGGTGCCAGGCTCGCCAATGGATTGCGCGGCAATGACACCGACAGCTTCGCCGGCATTGACGCGGTGACCGCGGGCAAGATCACGGCCATAACAAGTAGCGCAAATCCCGATGCGCGATTCACAGGTCAGAGGCGAGCGGATAAACACCGCATCAATGCCCGCTTTTTCGATTTTATCGACCCCGTCTTCGTCAATCACCGCGCCCGCCGCGACTATTTTCTCTTTGCTGGTGGGGTGGATAATGTCGCTCACCGTGCTGCGTCCCAAAATCCGCTCGGATAGGGGCGAGATCACTTCGCCGCCATCGACCACGGCGCGTACCGTCACGCCTTGCTGGGTGCCGCAATCATCTTCGTTAATGATACAATCCTGGGCGACATCGACCAGACGACGGGTCAAATACCCCGAATTGGCGGTTTTAAGTGCCGTATCCGCCAGGCCTTTGCGCGCCCCGTGCGTAGAATTGAAATATTCCAGCACCGTCAAACCTTCTTTGAAGTTCGAGATGATCGGGGTTTCGATGATTTCGCCCGATGGTTTGGCCATAAGGCCGCGCATCCCCGCCAATTGCTTGATCTGGGCGGCAGATCCCCGCGCCCCCGAATGCGCCATCATATAGACGGCATTGACCGGTTTGCCGGCTTGGGGTTGTTGCATCACTTTCATCATGGCTTCGGACACGTGTTCGGTGCATTGCGACCAGACATCGACGACTTTGTTGTATTTTTCACCCTGGGTGATCAAACCATCCAGATATTGCTGTTCATATTCTTTGATCTTTTCCTGGGCTTCGCCGACCAATTTGGCCTTGGCATCCGGGATGATCAAATCGTCTTTGCCGAAGGAAATGCCGGCGTGACAAGCATGGGTAAAGCCCAGTGTCATCAAGCGATCGGCAAACAACACGGTTTCTTTTTGCCCGCAATGGCGATAGACCAAATCAATGATGTTGGACACGTCTTTTTTGGTCAAAACGCGGTTAATCAGGTCAAACGGCACGTTTTTGTGGCGCGGCAAAATTTCCGACAGCAACATCCGGCCCGGCGTGGTCTCTAACCGTTGGGTTATGGCTTTGCCATCTTTATCCACCGTATGGTAGCGCGCCCGTATCGGGCTGTGCAGCGTTATGGATTTGCTGGCCAGCGCATGTTCGATTTCGCCAATCGTGCCAAAAGCGGGGCGCAGCGGCTTGCCATCTTTATCCACCGGATAACTGCCCGGCACCGCCTCCATCGTCATGTAATACAGGCCCAGCACAATATCTTGGCTGGGGACGATGATGGGCTTGCCATTGGCCGGAGACAAAATATTATTGGTCGACATCATGAGGACGCGGCCTTCCAACTGCGCCTCTAACGCCAAGGGAACATGCACCGCCATTTGGTCGCCATCGAAATCGGCGTTAAAAGCGGTACAAACCAGTGGATGTAATTGGATCGCCTTGCCTTCAATCAAGACCGGTTCAAACGCCTGGATCCCCAGGCGGTGCAAGGTCGGGGCGCGGTTAAGCATCACCGGATGCTCGCGGATAACCTCGGACAGAATGTCCCACACTTCGGGGCGTTCTTTTTCGACCATGCGTTTCGCGGCCTTAATCGTCGAGGCCAGGCCGTAAATCTCCAATTTGGCGTAAATAAAGGGCTTGAACAATTCCAAGGCCATTTTCTTGGGCAGGCCGCATTGATGCAGTTTCAATTCCGGCCCGACGACAATCACCGACCGCCCCGAATAATCGACGCGCTTGCCCAAAAGATTCTGCCGGAACCGCCCTTGTTTGCCCTTGAGCATATCGGACAAGGATTTCAGCGGCCGTTTGTTGGGGCCGGAAATCACCCGCCCGCGCCGCCCATTGTCAAACAACGCATCCACCGCCTCTTGCAACATGCGTTTTTCATTGCGCACGATGATGTCGGGGGCTTTGAGTTCCATCAAGCGTTTCAGGCGGTTGTTGCGGTTGATGACGCGGCGATAAAGATCATTCAAATCCGAGGTGGCAAATCGCCCGCCATCCAATGGCACCAAGGGGCGCAATTCGGGCGGAATGACCGGAATCACTTCCATGATCATCCATTCCGGCCTGGAATTGGAACTGTCAAAGGCTTCGACCAATTTCAAACGTTTGACCAATTTTTTGCGTTTCGCCTCGGACGAGGTTTCGCGCAAATCGGTCTGCAGCTTGGTCAATTCGTCTTTGAGATTGATTTCTTTCATGAGGTCGCGCAAGGCCTCAGCCCCGATTTTGGCGGTGAAATTTTCCTCGCCATATTCTTCTTTGGCTTTGAGATAATCATCTTCGGACAGCAATTGCCGTTGTTTGAGGGGGGTGAGACCCGGCTCGGTAACGATGAAGCTTTCAAAATACAATATCCGCTCTAAATCCTTGAGCGTCATGTCAAGCAACAAGCCAATCCGCGACGGCAGCGATTTCAGGAACCATATATGGGCAACGGGCGACACCAATTCGATATGCCCCATGCGCTCGCGCCGCACTTTTTGCAGCGTGACTTCGACGCCGCATTTTTCGCAGTGAATGCCGCGATATTTCATGCGTTTATATTTGCCGCACAGACATTCATAATCTTTGACCGGGCCGAAAATACGGGCGCAGAACAGCCCATCGCGTTCGGGTTTGAAGGTGCGATAATTGATGGTTTCCGGCTTTTTCACCTCGCCAAACGACCAGGAGCGAATCCATTCCGGGCTGGCGATCGAGACTTTGATCTCGTCAAAGCTTTGCGGGGCCGAGACAAGTTCACGTAAGCTGGCATTGATCAATTCATTCATCGTTTTAACTCCATTAACCCGAAATTAATATTTTTTTCAGTGGGTGGTGATTTTTCTTAGTTTCTTAAGGAAAGACGGAACAAGTCGTACTGACCCCCCCCTTCCTGCTTAGGAAGGGGGGGGTCTAAAGTACTTAATCAGACCTTCCAAAAGGAGCGTCATTACCCGCCGCTGCTTGGCGGTCGGGTAATCCCCCAGGCATTTTGGGAATAATACTCCTGGGGGATTACCCGACAGATTTATGCCGCTTCGCGGCAAAAATCTGCGGGTAATGACGCACTACGGAATCCCCCCTCACACCCGATCCGCCTTTAATTCGACATTCAAACACAGCGAGCGCAATTCCATCACCAACACGTTAAACGATTCCGGGATGCCGGATTGGAATTTATCATCGCCGCGCACAATCGATTCATAGACTTTGGTGCGGCCCGACACATCGTCGGATTTCACCGTCAGCATTTCCTGGAGGGTGTACGCCGCGCCATAGGCCTCTAACGCCCACACTTCCATTTCGCCAAAGCGTTGACCGCCAAATTGCGCCTTGCCGCCCAGCGGTTGCTGCGTCACCAAGCTATAGGGGCCAATTGACCGCGCATGAATTTTATCATCGACCAAATGATGCAATTTCAGCATGTAAATATAGCCCACCGTCACCTGGCGGTCGAATTTCTCGCCGGTGCGCCCATCCGTCAGATAGACCTGGCCCGAATGGGACAGTCCGGCCTTTTGCAGCATGGCGACGATGTCTTCAGCCCGCGCCCCGTCAAACACCGGCGTGGCAAAAGGAACCCCGTGACGCAAATTGCCCGCCATTTCCAATTTCTCATCCGGCGATAATTCGGCCAGCCGCGATCTTTCGTCCGCCGCATCGTAAATCGCCGCCAATTGTTGGTCGAGTAAAGTTTTGAGGCCTTTGGTCTCGGTCGCGGCATTGGGCAATTTGTTCAAACGTTTAATCTTGTCCGACAAATCGCCAATTTGCCGCCCCAGCCCAGCCGAAGCCCAGCCCAAATGGGTCTCTAAAATCTGGCCGATATTCATGCGCGACGGCACCCCCAATGGGTTCAGCACCACATCGACCGGTGTGCCATCCTCAAGAAACGGCATGTCTTCGAGCGGGGTGATGCGCGAAATCACCCCCTTATTGCCGTGGCGACCGGCCATTTTATCGCCGGGTTGCAATTTGCGCTTCACCGCGACGAAGACTTTGACCATCTTCATCACGCCGGGCGGCAATTCATCGCCGCGTTGCAATTTTTCGACTTTATTGTCAAACCGGTCATTCAGCCGTTTGATCGACTCGTCAAATTGTTTGTTCAGACCTTCGATATTGGCCGCCGCCGCCTCATCCTCAACCCCAATTTGCCGCCATTGACCGGGGGTCAATTTTTCAAGCATCGCCTCGGTCACTTTGCCGCCAATTTTGGTGCCTTTCGGCCCGTTGGTGACGTTTTGCCCCATCAGGGCATCCTTTAACTGGGCAAAGAAACTGCGTTCCAAAATGACTTTCTCGTCATCGCGGTCTTTGGCGAGGTTTTGGATTTCGCCGCGTTCAATCGCGCGGGCGCGTTCGTCTTTTTCCAAGCCGCGGCGGGTAAAGACCCGCACATCGACGATGGTACCCGATACGCCGGGCGGTACCCGCATCGAGGAATCCCGTACTTCCGAGGCTTTTTCGCCGAAAATCGCCCGCAGCAATTTCTCTTCGGGAGTCATAGGGGATTCGCCCTTGGGCGTCACTTTGCCGACCAAAATATCGCCCGCTTTGACTTCGGCCCCAATATAGACCATGCCGGCTTCGTCAAGGTTTTTCAGCGATTCCTCGGACAGATTGGGGATGTCGCGGGTGATTTGCTCTTCGCCCATTTTGGTGTCACGCGCCATCACTTCAAATTCTTCGATATGGATCGACGTAAACACATCGTCCGAGACAATGCGTTCCGAGATCAAAATCGAATCCTCGAAATTATAGCCATTCCACGGCATAAAGGCGCACAGCACATTGCGCCCCAACGCCAATTCGCCCAATTCGGTTGAGGGACCATCGGCAATAATATCGCCGGTACCGACCAGGTCGCCGACTTTGACCAAAGGCCGTTGGGTGATACAGGTATTTTGGTTCGAGCGTTGGAATTTCAACAAATTGTAAATATCGACACCCCCGGCATCGGTGGTGCCGCGATCCGTCACCCGCACGACAATGCGTTTGGCATCGACCTGGTCGACAATGCCGCTGCGTTTGGCCACAATCGACACGCCGCTATCCCGCGCCACCCGCGCTTCCATGCCAGTACCGACCAAAGGGGCCTCGGCACGGATGAGCGGCACCGCCTGACGTTGCATGTTCGACCCCATCAAGGCGCGGTTGGCATCGTCATTTTCCAAGAACGGAATCAAGGCCGCCGCCACCGACACGAGTTGCTTGGGCGAGACATCAATGAGATCAATGTCTTGCGGCCGCGCCATGATGTAATTGCCGCTTTGGCGACAAGACACTAATTCATCGACAAAGCCATTATCCGGACGCAATTCGGCATTGGCCTCGGCCACGGTGGTGTAACGATTTTTATCGGGGAGAAAACGCCCCTCCTCCATCGCCGACAAATACATGGTCTCGTCCGTGACAATGCCATCGACAACCTTGCGATACGGGGCCTCGATAAAGCCATATTGATTGACGCGGGCAAAGGTCGCCAGGCTGTTGATCAGCCCAATATTCGGCCCTTCCGGGGTTTCAATCGGACAGATGCGGCCATAATGGGTGGGATGCACGTCGCGCACTTCAAACCCCGCCCGTTCACGCGTCAGACCACCCGGCCCCAAAGCCGAGAGCCGCCTTTTATGGGTAATCTCCGACAAAGGATTGGTTTGATCCATAAATTGCGACAATTGCGACGAGCCAAAAAATTCGCGCACCGATGCCGCCGCCGGTTTGGCATTGATCAAATCATTCGGCATGACATTGTCGATTTCGACCGTATTCATGCGTTCGCGGATCGCGCGTTCCATCCGAAGCAAGCCCAGGCGATATTGATTCTCCATCAATTCCCCGACCGAACGCACCCGCCGATTGCCCAAATGGTCAATATCATCGATTTCGCCGCGCCCATCTTTGAGGTCGCAGAGAATTTTCAAAATCGCCAGTATATCCGCCTTGGTCAAGACCCGTTCTTGATCGGGTTGCGCCGCCGCGGCAAAGCCCAGACGCGCATTCATTTTCACCCGCCCCACCGACGAGAGATCATAGCGGTCCAAATCAAAGAATAATTGTTTGAACAGGTTTTCTGCCGTTTCCAGCAAAGTATGCGGCTCGCCCGGACGCATGAGACGGTAAATATCCATCAACGCATCTTCGCGGGTTTGATTGCGGTCAATTTTAAGCGTGTTGCGCAAATGCGGCCCGACAGCGACGTGATCAATCACCAGGATTTTGAGTTCTGACACCCCATTCTCAGCAAAAACCGCCAAGAGTTCCGGCGTAATCTCGTCACCCGCCTCGGCAAAAATTTCGCCCGTCGATTCATTGATCACATCGGATGCCATGTAATGGCCGTATAATTCCTCGTCCGGGATGGCAATCTCGTGGAGTCCGTCTGCCACTAATTTTTGCGTCAAGCGTTGGGTGAGTTTTTCACCGCTTTTGGCCTGGACGACAAAATTCTGACCATCCACCAAGTCAAACGCCAATTTATTGCCGCGAAATCTTTCCGGCTGAAATTTGGTTTTCCAGGTAAAAAGGGTGGCCTCTTCGCCCGAAGCCTCCGCCGCGGGCGATGGGGTCGGCGTCGTCAGGCGGGTATAGATTTGGGATTGATAAAAATGCGCCAGAATTTCCTCGGACGACATGCCTTGGATTTCGGGCGGAGTCTCGGCATCGGCGGGGTGCGCCGCCAAAATTTGTTCCGATGCCGCCGAGGGCAAGGCATAAAGCAACGTCGTGGCCGGCAATTTGCGCCTGCGGTCAATCCGGACATAAAGATGGTCTTTGGCATCAAATTCAAAATCAAGCCACGAGCCACGATACGGGATCACCCGCGCGGCAAATAAATATTTGCCCGAAGAATGGGTTTTGCCTTTGTCATGGTCGAAAAACACGCCAGGACTGCGGTGCATTTGGCTGACAATCACGCGCTCGGTGCCGTTAATGATAAAGGTGCCTTTATCGGTCATGAGCGGCATGTCGCCCATATAAACGGCTTGTTCCTTGATGTCACGGATGGAACGCGCCCCGGTTTCTTCATCGACATCCCACACCACCAGGCGCAACGTCACCTTAAGCGGGGCGGCAAAGGTCACGCCCCGCTGTTGACATTCCTCGACATCGAATTTGGGGGCTTCGAGTTCGTATTTGACGAATTCAAGCTGGGCGCGGTCGGCAAAATCTTTGATCGGAAAAACCGAACGGAACACTTCTTGGAGGCCAACCGGCTTGCGGCTGGTCGGGGCAACATCCATTTGTAAAAAATGTTTGTAGGAATCGAGTTGAACCTCGATTAAATTGGGCATGGGGGCAACTTCGCGGATACGTCCAAAATTTTTGCGCATCCGTTTACGGTCAGTAAAGGAAATGGCCATAGGAACCCCTATTTACATAAGTTTACGAATCAGTCATGTTCGACATTATATGTGGGGTGAACCCACATTGTCGGTGTTTTTAAGAGCCTTTATCGATCAAAACGTCCGGCCCTACGCCTTGACAAGAATCCACCGCCACCGTTTGGACAATCCCCATTCGGGCGATGCCCAAAACCGGACAGCCAAAAAGTGGCGGTGAAAACCTAAATTACTTTACGTCAACCTTGGCACCCGCATCTTCAAGCTGTTTCTTGAGCTTGGCGGCTTCGTCTTTCGACACGCCTTCTTTCACCGGTTTGGGCGCGCCCTCAACCAAATCTTTGGCTTCTTTGAGGCCAAGGCCGGTAATGGCGCGGACTTCTTTGATCACATTGATCTTATTGGCGCCGGCATCGGTCAGCATCACGGTAAATTCGGTCTTTTCTTCGACCACCGCCGCCCCAGCGCCTGGAGCCGCCGCCATCATGGCGACCGGCGCCGCTGCCGACACGCCCCATTTTTCTTCGAGCAATTTTGACAATTCCGCCGCTTCAATCACGGTCAAGGCCGACAGGCTATCGACCAATTTTTGTAAATCCGCCATTTTGTGATAACTCCTGGTTCTAGGGATAAATAAAACGAGAACTTAAGCTGCCGCGTCTTTGGTGGCATGGGCATTCAAAACCCGCGCCAATTGACCAGCAGGTGCTTGCAACACCGCCGCGATTTTGGTTGCCGGAGCGACCAATACCCCGACCAATTTCCCGCGCAATTCATCGAGCGAGGGCAAGGCCGCCAGGGTTTCAATGCCCGATTTATCGAGCAATTGCCCGTTCATCGCGCCACCCTTGATGGTCACTTTTTCGTTCGATTTGGCATAGTTTACGGCAATTTTAGCCGCCGCCACCGGATCAACGGAATATCCTATCGCCGTTGGCCCGCGAAACAGCGGATCAAGTTGCGCATAATCTGTACCCGTCAGAGCGCGACGTGCCAGCCGGTTCTTTGCTACCTTAAGTCCGGCCCCCGCTGCCCGCATTTTACGACGAAAATCCGTCAGCTCGGCCACAGTCAAGCCTTTGAGTTCCGTCACCACCACCAGGTTTGATGCCTTTAAGGTGGTTTGCAGCGTCTCGACCAACTCCTGTTTCATGGAACGGTCCACGACTCTCTCCTTATGGTTGGGAAGCCCAAACGCATGAAACTTCCCCAATTTGCACCAAAGCCAATGGCCTTTCCCGTCAAAGGAAACCCGCCATCAACCAGCGTGCCTGTCCCAGAAACTTTTTATCCCCAACTTGCGGATAGATAAATTTCTGTCTCTTGGTGGCGCGTGGGTCGCTCCCACACCTTAAATTTTGGCCGATCCAAAATACCCTCAGTCACGGACAGGATTTTTTCTGACTCCCCGCCGCCAAGGATTTCCCTATGGGCATCCCTTGGGCCGCGATGAATCAAGAAATCCCCTTTTGTCGCCCGGCCTTTTGGCAAGGCCTGGTGACAAAACGGCAATGTCATCGCCGCGAGTTATTTCGATTCTAACTCACGCGACTCAATCTGAAGAGTGTAGACAACACATCTTTGTTGTCATTTGTCAAGCTATTTTTTTCAAATCGTGATGCCTGGGCAAAAATCCGCCCCTGGTTTCCCCACGAAATGCGTCGTGATCACGCACCGGCAACGCTGGCGGGATCAAGCTTAATCCCCGGCCCCATGGTGGAAGAAAGACTGATTTTCTTGACATAAGTACCCTTGATCCCCGAAGGACGGGCGCGATTAATCGCGTCAACAAAGCTTTGTACATTTTCGACCAGGGCTTTTTCGCTAAAACTGGCCTTGCCCACGCCGGCATGAACAATCCCGGCTTTTTCGCCGCGAAATTGCACTTGCCCGCCTTTGGCGGCCTTGACCGCCTCGGCCACATCCATCGTCACGGTACCCAATTTCGGATTGGGCATCAAACCGCGCGGGCCAAGTACTTTGCCCAGCCGACCGACCAAGGCCATCATATCCGGCGTGGCGATGCAGCGATCAAAATCAATCGTGCCGCCCTGGACTTGTTCCACCAAATCCTCCGCCCCGACCAAATCGGCCCCGGCCGCCCGCGCCTGGTCGGCGCGATCGCCACGGGCAAACACCGCCACCCGCATGGTTTTGCCGGTACCATGAGGCAATGACACCACCCCGCGCAAGGCTTGTTCCGATTTGCGGGGATCGATATTCAAATTCATTGCAATTTCGATGGTTTCATCAAATTTTGCTTTGGCCCGTTGTTTGAGCATCGTCACCGCATTGCCCAAACCATAGGCTTGATTGACATCAATCCCTTCTTGGGCATTTTTCAATCTTTTGCCAATTTTTGCCATTTTGTCATCCTCGTTTCACGGGCGCGGCCCTTGGGTCGCCCCTGCCCGAACCATCTTGTCATTAAAATTTGCGCCGTTTATTCGACCACTTCGAGTCCCATGGAACGCGCCGAACCCACAATCATCCGACTGGCCGCCTCAACATCATTGGCATTTAAGTCGGCCATTTTCTTTTCCGCGATGTCGCGGATTTGCGCCATTTTAATCGTACCCGATTTCGCGCCCTTGCCCGTGGTTTGCGAGCCTTTTTCAATGCCCGCCGCCTTTTTAAGGAAATAAGAGACTGGCGGCGTTTTGGTCACAAACGAAAAACTGCGATCCCCATAGGCGGTGATCACCACCGGAATTGGCATCCCCGGCTCAAGCGATTGGGTGGCGGCATTAAATGCCTTGCAAAATTCCATAATATTAAGGCCGCGCTGCCCCAAAGCCGGGCCAATCGGCGGTGAAGGATTGGCTTTACCCGCCGGAACTTGCAATTTAATATAGCCCGCGATTTTTTTTGCCATTTTTTTCCCCATTTATGGACGGACGGTGCCGCCCCAATGTATATCATCATGTTATCGGTTACGCCAAATTAGGGGGGAAGCATTACGCCCCGCCCCACGGCGACAACCTGGTTACAATTTCTCGACCTGGGAATATTCCAATTCCACCGGTGTCGAGCGTCCAAAAATCGACACCGCGACTTTCACCCGTGACCGCTCTTCATCCACCTCTTCGACCGAACCATTAAACGAGGCAAACGGCCCATCCGACACGCGTACCTGCTCGCCAATTTCAAAGCGGATTGAGGGTTTGGGACGATCAACCCCCTCTTTGATTTGGCGAATAATCCGATCAGCTTCGCGGTCGGAAATCGGTGCCGGTTTGCCCTTGCCGCCCAAAAAGCCCGTGACTTTAGGCGTGGTCATCACCAAATGCCAGGCCCGATCCGACATCTCCATATGGATCAGAATATAACCTGGTATGAGTTTGCGCTCGGCATTCACCTTGGTGCCGCGCCGCACTTCGACCACTTCCTCGGTCGGCACCAGGATTTCTGCCAAAGCTTCGGGCATATTATGGTGTTCAAATTGTTCGCGTATGGCTTGCGAAACTTTTTTCTCGAACCCCGAATAAACGTGAATGACGTACCAATGCATGGCCATCGGGTTAATCCCTTAATCCCAAAATCAGCCGCACCAAATATCCCAGCAATTGATCGGCCGCGAAAAAAAACAAAGCCGCCAATACCACCATGATGAACACCATTATGGTGCTGGTGATGGTTTCTTTGCGGGTCGGCCAGGTGACTTTTTCGGCCTCTTGTCTTACCTGTTTATAAAAGACCAGGGGGCTGGTTTTGCTCATTTTTTCATTCGCCAAGTTAAAATTCAACGCCAGGCACAACAAGCATCGCGCCGCCAATCATGGCCTGGGTTCCCAAAGTTTCGTTTTCCGGGTGGTCTTACCAACACCCTTTTACCTAAGCACAGCACAATTTTACCTAAGCCGGTTTACCTAAGCATGGCAGGAGAGGTGGGACTCGAACCCGCAACCCCCGGTTTTGGAGACCGGTGCTCTACCAGTTGAGCTACACTCCTATGGATTGAACCAAGCCGTTTGATTGGCTCGCTTCGCACGTTTTTGCTTACGATAATCTAGCCTATTCGCCATCATCCCAAAGGATCACGGCAAAATCAAGACCTGTCTTACTATAATTTTCTCGCGGTTGCAACTAGCTTATGCAGCATCGCCCGATAATTTTCCATCCGGTAAAAAGAGCGTTAAAAAGAGCGTGAAAAAGAGCGTTAAAAGGAGAGCGTCATTACCCACCGCGCTGTCTGTGTAACAGACAGCGCGAATTGGGTAATCCCCCAGGAGTATTATTCACCAAAACTCCTGGGGGATTACCCGACTCG
>JASGCR010000242.1 GCA_030054015.1 Candidatus Symbiobacter sp.
GGAAAGCTCCGCTTAGGGCGAAGCCCTTAGCGGAGCTAGGGGGGGTTGGTGATTGAAAAAATCTAATTAGAATCAATGCAATACACCAACCCCCCCAAGAAAAGCTTGAATTTTTTACAAAAATTCTAAGCTTTTCTATCCCCCCCTTCCTAAGCAGGAAGGGGGGGTCAGAATTATTTGCCGAACTTATTCAAACTTTCCTTAGCGATAAGGGAAAACGCGGCGGCGTAACTCTTGACTGCGTTTCGTGGCGGCGGGTGGCGCGTTTTGCGGGTACAAAGGCGAGGATTTACCAGACGAGGGCGAATATACTCCGGCGGCGGGGCGTAAATGGGCGGTGAGCGGCGGGGAGGGTTCAGAGGGTTCCGCATCCGCCGATCCCGATCCCGATCCCGATTCCGCCCGGTCGCCCACAATTTCGGCCTCGATCCAGGTGGGGGTTTGGTTTTCACCTAATTCTAGGTAATTCTGCACCAGACTCCAATCCAATTCAAGCAGGCGCAAATCCGGCAGCGATGCGAGCAGCCTTTCGGCAAAATTCTCCCCCAACTTAAACGCCAACAGACCCGTGTCGGAAAATTTAATCCCAATCGCCAAATATTGAATAAAAAGTGCCAATTTCTCGAGTTCACCGCACAAGACATACAAACCATTCGTGTCAATGGTTGGTTTGGCGGTGATTTGGTTTTGGCGAAACTGCGCCAATTTGCGGTGGCTGCCGCGCAACAGCAAATCGATTAATTTCTGCCGCTCGCGCAAGGCCGTGAGTGCCATCAAACCCGTGCCGCCGCCTTGACTGGCGGCATCGGCCACGATTTTTTGCTCCAATTTATACACCAGGCGCACCATATCCGCCGATAATTTGTGAAACACCGGGTCAAACCCGTGCATTTCATGCAATATTTGCCGCCGCCTCAGGCCAAAAGCAGGCAAAAAATCGGGATAATAACCTTGGTGCAAATAATGCTTGACCCGCGATGCTTGCGCACCAAGCAGTTCGCCCAATTGCCGTATGGCAATGGACAGGGCACCGCGATCATATTCGCCAAAGGCATCATGCGCACGCAAATCCGGTCATCCTTTGGCTTTTTGCATTAATTGCCATATTTTATGCGGCGTGGCCGGCATGTCAATATGATCAATCCCCAGCGGGGCCAGGGCATTCAACACGGCATTGATCACGGCGGGCGGCGCGCCAATTGCTCCGGCCTCGCCCGCGCCCTTCATGCCGAGCGGATTGGTGGTACAAAGCACATTTTTGGTGGAGAAATCAATCATCGGCAGTAAATCACTGCGCGGCATGGCGTAATCCATAAAACTCGCGGTCATAAGCTGGCCGCTATGCGGATCATAGACGCATTCTTCCAGCAAAGCCTGTCCAACCCCCTGGGCGATGCCGCCATAGACTTGCCCCGCCAACATATCGGGGTTAATCACCCGCCCCATATCATCCACGACGGTATAGCGCAAAATCTCGACCGCGCCGGTGGCCTGGTCAATCGCCAATTCGACGCCATGGGTGCCATTGGGATAGGTATAAGCGGGGGGCGTGAAACTGCCCATGGCGACAAAGGTTTTTTCGCCTTTTGTTTTTTTGCCATAATCGGCCAATTCGGTGAGCGAGAGTTTGCGGTTATTGCCAATGCCTTGTTTAACCATCACCTCGCCGTCGCTATAGACCAATTCGGTTGTTGCCATCCCCAAAATTTCGCCCCCGCGTTGGATGGCCTGGTCAATCAGGGTGAGAGCGGCGGCTTTGAAAGCCGCCCCGCCCACCGGCACCGAGCGCGATCCTCCGGTACCCCCACCCGTTGCCACCTGGGCGGTATCGCCCTGCACCAGGCGGATCGTGCGGGGATCAATCTGCAACATATCGCCGACAATCTGGGCATAGGCGGTTTCGTGGCCCTGGCCGTTATTCTGGGTGCCGACAAAGAGGGTAATCGCGCCATCGGGGGCAATTTCAATGCGGCACTTCTCGCCCGCGCCCCCGGCACAGGCCTCGACATAGGTGGAAATGCCAAATCCCAATAATTTGCCATTTTTGCGGGCGGCGGCCTGGCGGGCCGGAAAGCCCGCATAATCCGCGCGCACCAGGGCGGCATCCAAATGTTGGTTAAAATCCCCCGAATCATAAACCTGGCCCAGGGCGCAGCGATAAGGCATTTGCGCCGGCGTGATGAAATTGCGTCGGCGAATCTCGACGGGTGATATTTTTAACTGCCGCGCCGCCGCATCCACCAATCTTTCAATCACGTAACTCGCTTCGGGGCGACCGGCACCGCGATAGGCATCAACCGGCGTGGTATTGGTAAAGACACAGCGCACCTGCACATAGGCGGCCTGGATGTCATATAATCCGGGCAGCATCCCCGTACCGGCTTTGGTGGCGATATAGGGGCCATAGGGCGATAAATACGCCCCCATATTGGCGAGGGTATCGACGCGCAGGGCTAAAAATTTACCATTTTTGTCAACCGCCAATTCGGCGATGGAAAGATTATCGCGGCCATGCGCATCGCCCTGGGCCGTATCGCTGCGCTCCCCCACCCATTTCACCGGATGGCCGGTCATTTTGGCGGCCAGCAGCACCAAAGCCTGTTCCGCAATCGGAAACATTTTGGTGCCGAACCCGCCGCCGACATCATTGGTAATGACCCGGAAATGCGATTTCGGTTGCTTAAAAATATAGTCGGCCATCGCGTCTTGGATCGCATGTACCCCTTGACCGCCAGTATAAAGCGTATAATGATCCCGCGTTGCGTCATAAACGCCGGTGGCGTTGCGGGTTTCCAGCGGATGCGAAATCAAGCGGTTATTGATGAGGCGCAATTTTACGATATGGGCGGCATTCTTAAACGCCGCCTCGGTTTTGGCCTGGTCGCCCTGGTGCCAATCGAGACAGACATTATGGGGCGCATCCGGCCATATTTGCGGCATGTCGGCATCGACCGATCGGGCTAGTTCGGTGATGCTGGGCAAGTCGTCAAATTCAATTTCAATCATCTCGGCGGCATCGCGGGCTTGTTCAACCGATTCCGCCACGATAAAGGCAATCGGCTCGCCGACATAACGCACCCGTCCCATCGCCAGCAACGGCCGCGGCGGCAGCACCATTTCTTTGCCCTCGCGGGATTTTAGCCCCAATTTGTAACTAAGCTGCCCAAGTCCCGCCTGGGATATATCATGATGGGTGAGGATGGCGGCCACCCCAGGGGCTTGTTTGGCGGCATCGACATTAAGATGTTTAAGCGTGGCATGGGCATAGGGCGAGCGCATGACGAAAGCGTGAAGTTGCCTGGCTTCGTCATGGTCAGCGGTGAATTGACCGCGGCCGCTGATTAATCGCTCATCTTCAAGCCTGGTAAGGGGTTGTCCCATGCCGAATTTCATTTATTCCTCCGAAAGCTGCTTTATCAATCATTCATAGCTGTACTCATGTGACTTTACCATACGAGATTCACCTGGCCTGGTCAAATTTTATGGATGCGTCGCATCCGGTCAATAAAGTTATCAATAAAGATTGAAATTTTTTCAATTTGCCTGTAACACCAACAGATAGTTGCGGATGGGTGGCCGAGCGCCCGAACGTCGGGTGCGGGTGGCGCACGCAAGTAAATGTTATGGGTAAGTTTGGTTCAGCGACCGTGAACCAAATCGGATAGAATAACGGATGGGTGGCCGAGCGGTTGAAGGCGCACGCCTGGAAAGTGTGTAAACGGGAAACCGTTTCGCGGGTTCGAATCCCGCCCCATCCGCCAGAATTTTATTATACTCTGTTTCCAAATGAATTCCGCTTTATGACCCCCCCTTCCTGCTTAGGGAACCTCCGAACAAGTCCCCTTTTGCCAAAAGAACGGCGCATTTGCGAG
>JASGCR010000012.1 GCA_030054015.1 Candidatus Symbiobacter sp.
CCCCCCTTCCTAAGCAGGAAGGGGGGGTCATAAGCGTTTATCGACTTAATCAGACCTTCCCTAAGCAGGAAGGGGGGTCAGTACGACTTACTCAGTCCTTCCTAAAACAAAGCCATCTGATACGGGGAACCAAATAATGCAAGAAATCCTTGAAAAACTTGAACAAAAACGCGCCGCCGCGCATATGGGCGGCGGGGAAAAACGCATTGCCGCCCAGCATGAGAAAGGCAAACTTTCGGCCCGCGAACGGATCGAGTTGCTGCTTGACGACGGATCGTTTGAAGAATGGGACATGTTTGTCGAACATCGCAGCCATGATTTCGGGATGGGACAACAGCGCATCCCCGGCGATGGCGTGGTCACCGGCCATGGCACCATTAACGGCCAGACCGTTTTTGTCTTTAGCCAAGATTTTACCGTGTTTGGCGGCAGCCTGTCCGAGACCCATGCCGAGAAAATCCTTAAAATCATGGGCCAGGCCTTAAAAGTCGGGGCCCCGGTGATCGGCATCAATGATTCCGGCGGAGCGCGGATCCAAGAAGGCGTGGCATCCCTGGGCGGCTATGCCGAAATCTTCCAGGCCAATGTCTTGGCATCGGGGGTGGTGCCGCAAATCTCGCTGATCATGGGGCCGTGCGCGGGCGGAGCGGTCTATTCCCCCGCTATGACCGATTTTATCTTTATGGTCAAAGATTCGTCCTACATGTTCGTGACCGGCCCCGATGTCGTGAAAACCGTCACCCACGAGACCGTCACCCAAGAAGAATTGGGCGGTGCCGTCACCCACACCACCAAATCCGGCGTGGCCGATTTGGCCTTTGACAATGATGTCGAAGCGATTTTGGCCTTGCGCCGATTCATGGGGTTCATGCCGAGCAGCAACCGCGCCGCGCCGCTGGCGCAACCCTCGCTTGATCCGCATGATCGGGACGAACCCAGCCTCGATAGTTTGGTCCCCGACAACGCCACCAAACCCTATGACATGCACGAATTGATCGAGAAAATCATCGATGATGGCGATTTCTTTGAATTGCAACCCCAATTTGCCCGCAACATCATTATCGGCTTGGCGCGGATGGGCGGCCAGGTGGTCGGAGTGGTAGCCAATCAACCGATGATACTGGCCGGATGCTTGGACATTGCCTCATCGACCAAAGCCGCGCGGTTCGTGCGGTTTTGCGATTGTTACAACATTCCGATTGTGACCCTGGTCGATGTGCCAGGCTTTTTGCCCGGCACCGCCCAGGAATTTGGCGGCATCATCAAACACGGGGCGAAATTGCTGTTTGCCTATGCCGAGGCGACGGTGCCAAAATTAACCGTCATCACCCGCAAAGCCTATGGCGGAGCCTATGACGTGATGGCATCGAAACATTTACGCGGCGATGTTAATTACGCCTGGCCCACCGCCGAGATCGCCGTCATGGGAGCCAAAGGCGCGGTCGAGATCATATTTCGCGGCGGATCAGAAGCCGAATTGGCGGCGCAAACCGCAGAATATAAGGATAAATTCACCAACCCGTTCGTTGCCGCCTCACGCGGTTATATTGACGATGTCATCATGCCCCATGCCACGCGGCGGCGGCTGATTCGCGGGTTGGAGATGTTGCGGGGAAAGGTTTTGGCAAACCCCTGGAAAAAACACGATAACATTCCGTTGTAGCGCACCCGCGGGGTGGCCGCACCCACGGGGTGGCCGCACCCACGGGGTGGCAATTCGTTTTGTCATCTTATTTGTTGTGAATTGCTTGACAAAACTTAACTTGGTGAAGTTTGCAATATTTTGCGGTTGATTCTATTTTCCAGATGAGTTAGAATTTGACAATCGTTTATTGATGATATTTAGGTGAATCATGTTGCAAACCGTGACATCGTCGCAGTCTAGGGTGACAAAACTGGCACCGGTCAATCGGTCGGTTGTTCCCAATATGGGAGACAACGACAAAGCCGTGTTTATTCACCCCGATTCCGATCTCGCCCGCGCCCTGGCGGTCGGGATTGCCGAACTCGATGCCGGATTGGGGACAGAGATCGAGTCCACGGAATTATCTGAATTTCATGACAAGGTTATGCAACGCGTCCTGGCTCGTAAAGGGTTGAGCTCTGGCAATGCCTAAAGTCATTTATGCCCAATCCGCCATAAAAGACCTTGAAGATATTTACGATTATAGCATCGACAGATGGGGTGTCGCATCGGCGATGCGTTACAAAGATTTAATAAAAAGGGCGGAAAATCAAATTGCCCAAAACCCTTATCAAATTATTTCCCGCTCCTTATTAAATTACCCAGCGAATTATCGGTCGTTAAATTTAACTTTGGTCTCACAAGCGGACTTTGCCGTTAAGGTTAAGCATCCCCGTCACGTTATATATTATCGCATAATTAATATAGATACAGTTGAAATCATAAGAATTTTACACCATCGCATGGATGTAAATTCAGGTTTAGTTAAAAGAACCAATTTGAGTTGACCGAGCATCCTTCGCGTTTGTAATCTTTTTTGAAGTTTGGGGTATGTTTAATCGTCAGCGTTTAATTGCGCCAAAAATTCTTCAACCGAATGCGAGACCGTGAATTCCCCACGCTCCATTTGCGCAAAGGATTCCAAGGTAGCGGCATTGGGTACACCCGGCTGACCCGGCAGGTAAATCTGCGCATCACTTTGATCGCACAGGCGGTTAATCGCCTGGGCAATGGTTTCATTTACCGTTTTGCCAGTGTTTTTGACCAATTCCGCCAGACGAGTCTCGGTTTCCCAGCCAAGTTCGATGGTGAGTGCCGTCATTTTGCCGCCCTATATCGCAATTTAAGCTATTTGCGCTCTTTGATCATGGCCTCATACTTGCGCAGTGTTTCATCGGAAAGTTTTCCATTTTTTTGCATTCCCTTGGCCAGACGCAAAAATGCCTGTCTCAGTTCATTTTCGGGCGAAGAATAATCTTCCGTTTCAATTTCAATGGATGGTGTGGACATGGGCTATCTCCTCGTAATTTAATTCACGCAAAACGTCATTTCGCTCGGCATTGGACTGAAAGGCCAAATCTTTGGCAAGCGAGAGATAAAATTCCTTTTCGCTTTTTGAAATTGACACATCCTCATTTCGTGCATATCCGAGCATGAAAATCAAAAACTCATTGGGGTCATAGAGTACGACCACGCGATACCCCCCCGATTTCCCGCCCCCTGATCTTGCCAATCGTTTAATTTGGACTTTAACAGCATCGCCGGGATGAGTCAAATTTTTGCCTTCCAAACCGTTTTTAATTTCCTGGGCGCAGGAGATTAAATCATCATCAGAAATACGGTTTTTTTGCGCAAAACGGGTAAAAGCGGGTTCCTTCCAGATTGACATGCCGGACATTTATTGTTTTCCAGACTTCCACAACGCCCGGTCAAGGTCACGCATTTCGACGTTATGTTTTTGGCAAAATTCTTGACAGGTTTTGCAATATTCAGCCCATAATTCGTTAGAATATTTTGTGTCGCTTCCAATTGAATTCATGGCGCGGACATCAAAAATCGGATATTTTTCTGGGAAAGCAAAATGCAAAATCACACTGGCCATAGGCCAATTAACGCCATGCAATCCGCGTAAAATTTGGATTCTTAAATTTTCATTGTGGGTCGCAAATGACGCTTTGGTAAAGTCTTTGATGTCTTCTGCTGAATTCTTATCGACAAGTTGCCAAGTCCTACCGCCAGACCATTTCCATTTGGCAATATTTATGAGTTCTTCCTTCTCGACAAATTTCCGAGTTACGGCTTTTGGCATTTTTTCAACTAAATAGGATTCAAGTTCGGTATTTTTTGGTTTTTGTTCATTGTCGTACTCCCTGGCGAGTTGAATTACTTCTTCCTTTGACGCAAACGGAATTTTCATGATTTCCCCCTTTTCAGCACTGAGTTTGGCTTTCTATCCCTTCTTTCGAGAAATAATAGTGCATAGGTTGAACAAATGCAATGGAAAAACTAATCGCCGCGGGTCTCTTATGGCAATAAACTGTCTTAATCAGACCTCCTTATGGAACCTCCGAACAAGTCTCAAAACAAAAGAAATGGCATTTGCGAGCGGCGAAGCCGCGAAGCAATCCAGAAAAATCCAGCAATTTCAAGATGCTACTGGATTGCTTCGCGGGCGTAAACGCCCGCTCGCAAATGCCACTTTTTTGATTTTGCGACTTAATCAGACCTTCCCTAAGAAGAGCGTCATTTCCCACCGCGCTGTCCGTGAATAACGGACAGCGCGGTGGGTAATCCCCCAGGAGTTTTGGGAATAATACTCCTGGGGGATATTCCTTCTCACATTATCCGTAAACGGATAATGTGGCGGGTAATGACGCTATCTTATGTGACCGCACAAGTCTCATCACACGCTGTAATACATCTCAAACTCGACCGGATGGGGAGTGGTTTCAAACCGCATCACTTCCTCCATCTTCAATTCGATATAAGAATCGATCTGGTCGTCGCTGAACACATCGCCGCGTTTCAAAAATGCGCGGTCGCTGTGCAGATTCTCCAACGCTTCCCGCAAAGAACCGCACACCGTCGGAATCTGTTTCAATTCGGCGGGGGGCAGATCATATAAATTCTTGTCCATGGCATCGCCAGGGTGAATTTTATTGATAATCCCGTCAATCCCAGCCATGAGCATAGCCGCACAAGCCAAATACGGATTCGCGCCCGGATCAGGGAAGCGCACCTCCACCCGCTTGCCATTCGGAGAAGCGGCATAGGGAATGCGACACGAAGCCGAACGATTGCGCGACGAATAAGCCAACAACACCGGCGCCTCGTACCCCGGCACCAAACGTTTGTAACTGTTGGTCAACGGATTGGTAAAGCCATTAAGGGCCTTGGCATGTTTAATAATGCCGCCAATGTAAAACAACGCCGCCTCTGACAAATCCGCATACATATTGCCGGCAAATAAGGGTTTTCCGCCCTTCCAAATCGATTGGTGGACATGCATTCCCGACCCATTGTCCTTAAACACCGGTTTCGGCATAAAAGTCGCGGTTTTGCCATATTGGTGCGCGACATTATGCACGACATATTTGTATATCTGCATATTGTCGGCGGTTTTGACCAAAGTGGCAAATTTGATGCCCAATTCATGCTGAGCCGCCGCAACTTCGTGGTGATGTTTTTCAACATCAATGCCCATATCATCCAATACCGTCACCATCTCGGCACGGAAATCGGTGCCGGAATCGACCGGCGGCACCGGGAAATAGCCGCCTTTGACGGCGGGGCGGTGGCCGGTATTGCCCTCGGCATAAACCTTGCCGTTATTTTGCGGCAATTCCTCGGAATCGAGGTGAAAAAATGAATCATGCGTGTCGGATTTATAACGCACATCGTCAAACACGAAAAACTCGGCTTCGGGGCCAAAATAAGCTTTGTCGCCGATTTTGCTGATCTGCACATAGGCCTCGGCGCGTTTGGCGATTGAGCGCGGATCGCGCGAATAAGGTTGCCCCGATGCCGGTTCATGCACGTCGCAGAAGATGATCAATTGCGGTTGCGCGGCAAAGGGGTCCATGACGGCGGTGGATAAATCCGGCATCAATGTCATGTCGGATTCATTGATCGCCTTCCATCCGGCGATGGATGATCCGTCAAACATGACCCCCTCGGTCAACATGTCTTCATCGACGGTTTTGACGTGTTGGGCGGTGTGGTGCCACTTGCCGCGCGGATCGGTAAAGCGAAAATCGACATAACGCACGTCATTTTCTTTGATGAGTTCAAGGACTTTTTTAATGTCGGACATGGGATTCTCCGTAGGGTTAAACTAAAAAACAATAGCCAGCTTAGATCGCATCGACCCCGCGTTCGCCGGTGCGAATGCGGATGACTTCTTCGATGGTTGAGATAAAAATTTTGCCATCGCCAATGCGGCCGGTATGGGCTGCGGTGGTGATCGCCTCGATGGCGCGTTCGACCTGCGATTCTTCGAGTACAATCTCGATTTTTACCTTGGGGAGGAAATCCACCACATATTCCGCCCCGCGATAAAGCTCGGTATGGCCTTTTTGCCGGCCAAATCCCTTGGCTTCAATCACGGTTAGCCCTTGCACGCCAATCTCATGCAGGGCTTCCTTGACTTCGTCCAATTTGAACGGCTTAATGACCGCCTCGATTTTCTTGATCATGATTTTTTCCATGCGCTTGACCGCGAATTCAGTGTTCATAAGAAAGGTCTGAAGAAGCCCCAAAAACAAAAAAAGTGGCATTTGCGAGCGGTTGCATCGCAACCGCGAAGCAATCCCAAAGAGCGTCATTACCCGCCAGACTGCAAGCGGATTGCCGCTTGCAGTCTGTGTCGGGTAATCCCCCAGGAGTATTATTCCCAAAACGCCTGGGGGATTCCCCGACTCGCCTTATTCGTTCCACGAATAAGGCGGCGGGGAATGACGCTCTTTGGTGTTGCGGTATCATTTTGGGACTTCTTCAGACTCTCCATAAGACATACAAACATTGGCAGACCGTAATTCTCACCCATCTGTAACGATATTTGCCGCGAATTTCTATGATAAAATTTGCACCTGCGATATTTTTTGTCAGACCCCGCTTTTATCGCGTGAAACTGATTGTAAAAAACTTTCCCCTTACTTAAAATTGTGGTCAAAGAAGGCAACGCAGCAACAAATTGCGAGTCAAACGACAATGGAAAAAATCCTCATCACGGAATTTATGGACGCGGCGGCGGTGGCCAAACTTTCCGCCAAGTTTGCCGTCACCTATGATCCCGATCTGGGTGATCGCCGCGCCGATTTATGGCAAAAAATGGCCGATGTGACGGTGCTGATTGTGCGCAACCGCACCCAGGTGGATGGGGAATTGCTGGCCGCCGCTCCGCAATTAAAAATTGTCGGGCGGTTGGGGGTCGGGCTTGATAACATCGCCCTTGATCTGTGCCAAGCCCGCAAGATTCGGGTCATTCCCGCCACCGGAGCCAATGCCCAGGCGGTGGCCGAATATGTGCTGGCGACGGCGATGATGCTGCGGCGGGGGAGCTATTTTTCCACCTCCCAAGTGGCGGCGGGGCAGTGGCCGCGGGCGGCATTATCGCATGGGCATGAATTGCGGGGCAGCATCTTGGGCTTGGTGGGATTTGGCAATATTGGTCAGACCACGGCGCGACTTTTCGCCGCCCTGGGCGTGACCATCATCGCCTATGACCCGGCCCTGGCGGCGACCCATGAAGTTTGGGCAAATTTGGGGGTCAAAAAGGTCAGTTTGGACGAACTCTTTCGAGAATCCGATATCGTCAGTTTACATATCCCCGCTTTGCCTGAGACTAGAAATCTGGTCAATGCCGAGCGGTTGGCTTTGATGCAGCCGGGTAAAACGCGTATGGGTAAAATTCTGATCAACACGTCGCGGGGCGAGGTGGTGGATATTGCCGCCGTCGCCGCCGCGTTGCGGTCGGGACATTTGGGGGGCGCGGCGTTGGATGTGTTTGCGCCCGAACCCTTAACGGCGGCTTTGGCGGCGGCGGCGGGGTTGGTCGATTGCCCGAATTTGATTTTAACCCCGCATATTGCCGGCGTGACGCACGAGGCGAATATCCGCGTCTCGACCCTGATCGCCGATAAAGTGACGGAATTTTTGACCTCTCAATAAAGAGTCCCTTTCCCATGAAACTCTCCCTCTCCGATACCGAAACACTCGCAACCAACGCGCTCATGGCGGCGGGGGCCGCACCGCACCAGGCCAAGCCCACCGCGCGGGCCTTGGTGATGGCCGAGGCGATGGGTTTGGCGTCGCATGGCCTCACGCGGGTAGCGATGTATGCCGCCCATTTGCGCCATGATCGGGTGGATGGCCAGGCAAAACCAAAAATCATCAAACAAAGCGCGGGTGCCGTGTTAATCGATGCGGCGGATGGGTTTGCCTATCCGGCCTGTGACCTGGCGGCCACCAGGGCGATAAAATTGGCCGAGTTCGCAGGCACCGCCCTCGCCGCCGTGACCAATTCGCATCATTTTGGGGCGGCGGGATTGCTGCTGCACCAAGTCGCCCTGGCCGGGAGGGTGGGGATCGCCCTGGGCAATTCCCCCGCCGCCATGCCGTTTGCGGGTGGCAAACGGGCGATATTGGGGACCAATCCGATTGCCGCCGTGTTTCCGCGTTATGTCAAGGGGGTCATGGTCGATCCGGTGGTGATTGATTTGTCACTCTCCGAGGTTGCCCGCGGCAAAATTATGGTCGCGGCGAAAAAGGGCGAGAAAATCCCGCTGGGCTGGGCTTTGGATGAAAAGGGCCATCCCACCAATGACGCGGCGGCGGCCATGCAAGGCTCCATGTTGCCCTTTGGTGCCGCAACTGGCGGGGTTAAAGGAGCTGTACTCGCCCTCATGATCGAATTGCTGGTGACCAGCCTGACGGGTGCGCATTTCGGGGCCGAGGCCGATAGTTTTTTTCAAGATCACGGCAATAAACCCAAGATAGCGCAAATGATCTTGGTGATTAATCCGCTTGCATTGGCGGGCAATACCGTGTATGCGGAAAGGAATGAAACATTACTTAATGCCATACTGGGTGATGGTAATGTTCGCTTGCCGGGGGTGCGACGGTTCGAGTTGCTGCGGCAAGCCGAGCAAGACGGCATTGAGATTCCGGACTCGTTGATTGAGCAAATCCGGAATCTAGCCAAGGTTTAGGTTGCGCGTCAGGTTAAATAAGTGTTAAATTGGCATTTAAGGTTACCGGCAAGCAACCGTGCCAGTATGATTAAAACCAGAGTCACGCGACGAGACAGGTTCAATCGTAACCCATCAGCAATGATTGGGCGCGTGAAACTCTACCTCGCTCTTTGATTAATCGGAGGATGAAAATGGGACAAAATTTCGGAAAATCCAAGGTTTTGCTTAACTCCTTGTTGGGCACCGCCCTGATGGCCGTGGCTTTTACGGGCAGTGCTGTGGCGGCTGATCCGGTGGGATTAAGCACAACCATTTATGGTCGTTTGGATGCCGCGGTCACCTCATCAAGTGGTGCGCGGGCATTAAACGCGGATGGCTCAAAATCGGTCTATAGCACCACCCGCTTGAGCCAAGGGCAGGGCGTGAGCAGGCTTGGTCTGCGCGGCACGTACCAATTTGAAGACCCGACTTTGAAAGTCGTGTTCGGGGTCGAAGCCGGTACCAATCCGTTTAATGGTAATGTGGGTGGAACCACCGCCAATTCGACGCAAAACTGCGCCGTACCGGCACCGGCCAACACGACCATTACCCCGACAGCCAAGACGACCATCGACGGTGGAGCCGCCACCACCACGGTTGATAAATTCGTCTCCGTTCCTTGCAACAGCTCGAATGTGATCTTTAACCGCGGCTATTCATTCGGTCTGGCCTCCACGACATTTGGTTCGTTGGAATTTGGCAATATGTATATGGCACCTTTCTGGGTCATTCTGGGCGCGGATAAGTCGGTTTATAATCTTGGCCTGTCTGACACCAGTGCGTTATTTGCCTCGGTGCATCCAGCAGCTTTGGGTCGTTATCTGTCCAATCCCATCGCCGGGGTCAGCAATAAATCCGGCACCAATACCTCCGTTGGGGTTGGCGCGGCGAATAGCGGGACGGCTGGTTATTATGCCAATTCATTGCGCATTCGTACCCCGGCCTTATATGGGGTGACCAGCGAAATTTCCTACTCGATTGGTCAAAATGCCAGTGGCTCCAACAATCTGTACCGAGATGGTCAGACCATTGCTGCCAACATTATGTATAATGATGGGCCGCTCTTTGTTGGGGTGGCGCATATGACCTATGCCCAGGTCAATGATATTGCCCCGACCAGCAGCAGCTTCTCGGATTGGCGTACGCGTTATCAGCATACCGAAGTCGTCGGCGCGCGCTATAAAATCGGCGATTTGACGGTTGGCGCGGCCTTTACCTTGCTGAGCGTTACCAGCGCGGGCGATTACCTGGCGATGGGTTATGGCTTGTCCTCGGCCTATGACATCACGGCGGATCATCGTGTCGAAGCCTCGTTTGGGATTAGTTCGGCTTCCGGTACGACGGCCAAAGGTGCCTATGGTTTGAATCTGGGGCGTTGCAACAATGCGGCGGGCAAGCCTGTGGGCTGTTCGACCCAAGGGGCTGTTAAAGCCGGCGATCCGCAAACGATCAGCTATGGTGTGACCTATCTCTATTCCATCGCCGCCAACACCAAAGCCTATCTTGGCTATATTGCGAACAGCAATAACTCCAGTGCCGATCTCGGCGTTGGCCCCTTCCGTGGCGATACGGCCAAGGGTGCCTGGGGTGCTTCACCCTATTCCGTCGCGGCGGGTATGTTTGTCGCGTTCTAAGATTGAGAGCGTCACCAAGAGAGCGTCGTTAGCCGCCGGACTGCAAGCGGTTATCCGCTTGCAGTCCGAGAAGGAATATCCCCCCAGGAGTATTATTCCCAAAATGCCTGGGGGATTACCCGACCGCCAAGCGGCGGCGGGTAATGACGCTGCTTTTTTTGACGCTCTTTCTTTCTGCGGCGAGTGAAAAGGAGTCGTCATTCCCCGCCGCAATATCCGTGTAACGGATATTGCGTGTCGGGGAATCCCCCAGGAGTATTAGAGCCAAAAAGAGAGCGTCATTACCCGCCACATTATCCGTTTACGGATAATGTGAGTCGGGTAATCCCCCAGGAGTATTAGAGCCAAAAAGAGAGCGTCATTCCCCGCCGCAATATCCGTGTAACGGATATTGCGTGTCGGGGAATCCCCCAGGAGTATTAGAGCCAAAAAGAGAGCGTCATTACCCGCCACATTATCCGTTTACGGATAATGTGAGTCGGGTAATCCCCCAGGAGTATTATTCCCAAAATGCCTGGGGGATTACCCGACTCGGACTGCAAGCGGCAATCCGCTTGCAGTCCGGCGGGTAATGACGCTCAATTTTCTGACGCTCCCTTTTCTGACGCTCTTTGGAATTGCGGCGGGTAATGACGCGCTTTAGCGGGTAATGACAATTAGTTGTGCTAAGAACCCACCCATGCCCCATAAAAACCTGGAAAATCTACGGTCGCAACGCTGGTTTGCGGCGGATACGATGCGGGCATTTGCCCACCGCCAACGCGCGCAGCAAATGGGAATGGCGCGGGAGCAATTTCTCGGCAAGCCGGTCATTGCCGTGATTAATACCTGGAGCGATCTCTCGCCCTGTCATGCCCATTTGCGGGAACGCGCCACCCAGGTCAAAGCGGGCATCATTGCCGCCGGGGGTTGTCCGGTTGAACTGCCGGCCATGTCCTTGGGCGAGGTGATGGTCAAACCCACCACCATGATGTACCGCAATTTCCTGGCGATGGAGTGCGAAGAACTCTTGCGTTCTCTGCCCATCGATGGCGCGGTGCTGATGGGCGGCTGTGACAAAACCACGCCCGGCCTGTTAATGGGGGCGATCTCGGTAGATTTGCCGATTATTTTTTGTCCCGCCGGGCCCATGCTCAATGATCGCTGGCGCGGCCAAACCGTCGGGGCGGGAACCCACACCAAAATATTCTGGGATGATTACCAGGCGGGGGAGATAAACCAAGCCGAGTGGCAATCCCTCGAATCCCGCATGACCCGTTCGCCTGGCACGTGCAACACCATGGGTACGGCCTCGACCATGACATTAATTGCCGAGGCGATGGGATTGTCCCTGCCCGGCGCGGCAAGCATCCCGGCCATGGATGCCGCCCATTCCCGCCTGGCCTGGCAATGCGGCCACAACAGCGTTGATCTGGTGTGGCGCGATCGCCGCCCGTCGCAATTTTTAACCCGCGCGTCGTTTCTGAACGGGTTGGTGACCTGGATGGCGGCGGGGGGGTCAACCAATGCCGCGATTCATGTACTCGCCATCGCCAAACGCGCCGGAATTGACTTAACTCTGGCGGAAATGGATGGCATTGCGCGGAAAATTCCTCTGCTGGTTAATATATTTCCTTGTGGGGAATATTTAATGGAGGATTTTTATTATGCTGGCGGGCTGCCTGCTTTGATGACGCGATTGACCGATCATCTTGATCTGTCGGCGCAAAACATGATGGGACAAACCATTGGGGAAATTATTTCAACCGCCAAAGTGACTGATGAAAAAGTGATACGCCCGCTTGACAAAAGAGTCTCGCCTTTGCCGACCCTGGCGGTGATATTTGGCAATCTTTGTCCCGATGGGGCGGTTATAAAACCCTTTGCCTTTAGCGAGAAATTTCTCCACCATCGCGGGCGGGCGGTGGTGTTTGACTCCAACGAACACATGCTTAACCAAATCAATGATCCGGCATTGAACATCAGTGAAAATGACGTGCTGGTCTTGCGCCAGGCCGGGCCGGTTGGCGCGCCAGGGATGCCGGAATGGGGGGCCTTGCCGCTGCCCAAAAAATTATTACAACAAGGGGTGCGGGATATGCTGCGCCTGTCGGATGCGCGGATGAGCGGCACCCATTTTGGCAGTTGTATCCTCCATATCGCGCCCGAAGCGGCGGTGGGCGGGACTCTTGCCCTGGTGCGCACGGGGGATGAGATTGAATTTGATTATAGCATGAGATCATTAAAGCTGTTACTATCCCAGGATGAATTAAGCCAAAGGCGCAAAGATTGGAAAACCCCGCCGCCAATTTACGCCCGTGGTTATGGCAAAATTTACCTTAACGAAGTCGAACAAGCCAATCTGGGCGCGGATTTCCGCTCGCTGACTGGTACGGCTCCCACCCCCGAACCGCCGATATATTAACCATGTCCGATGTCACCTCCACCCCTCCCAATCCCTTTATGGCTGGCATTGCTGGCCGTGAATTATGGCTGGGCAGTTGGCTCATGGCGAACAGCCCGCTCATTGCCGAGGCGATGGGACATGCCGGATTTCGCTGGCTGGTGGTCGATATGGAGCATTCTCCGCTCGGTCTCGGCGATGGGCTGGCGTTGTTACAAGCGGTGGCGGGAACCCAGGCCATACCCGTCGTCAGATTGGCATCGAATGATGCGGTTTTGATCAAACAGGCTTTGGATATGGGGGCGCAAACGCTGATGATCCCGTTGGTGCAAAATGCCGCCGAAGCCCGCACCGCCGTCGCCGCCATGAAATACCCGCCTTTGGGCACTCGTGGTTACGCCGCCATGACGCGCGGCAGCCGCTTTGGTACCGTCGCCGATTACGGCAACTGGGCCAACCGCACCACCGCCTGTATCGTCCAATTGGAAACCCCCGCAGCGATTGCTCAATTAGAAGACATTGCCGCCGTGCCTGGAGTTGATGCTTTATTTGTCGGGCCGGGCGATCTTTCCGCCGCCCTGGGGCTTTTGGGCCGGGTCGATCACCCCGATGTGCTGGCCTTGATTGCCGCCGTCCCGCCCCGGGCCAAAGTGGTTAATAAACCGGTCGGGATTGTCGGCCCCACTCCGGTGCTGGTTGGGAAATTTATCGAATATGGTTATGATTATGTGGCGATTGCCTCGGATTTGGGGATGATGATGCGCCAGGCCCAGGCATTTATTGGGGCCTTGAACCAAGTCGGGGGTAAACACATCGATAGTGGGGGGTATTGAGGGATGCCCGACTGCAAAAAAAATCGCTTTATGACCCCCCCTTCCCGCTTGGAAGGGGGGGATAGAAAAGCTAAAATTTTTTGTCAAAAAAATTTTTAGCTTTTCTTGGGGGGGTTGGAGTAATTTTTTGTAAATACAATTAAAACTCCTAATTCACCAACCCCCCCAAGCTCCGCTAAGGGCTTCGCCCTAAGCGTCGCTATCCCCCCCTTCCTAAGCAGGAAGGGGGGGTCAATGATGAATTAAATTGAAAAAAAGGGTATAACCCTAAAATAAATGGGAGGAAAAAATGGCGGAATTAACCCTAAATAAAATCGTTAAACGCTATGACACCGGCAATCAAGTCATACATGGCATCGACCTCGCGGTCAAAAATGGCGAGTTTGTGGTGTTTGTCGGGCCGTCGGGCTGTGGCAAATCAACCTTGCTGCGCATGATCGCCGGGTTGGAATCCATCACCGCCGGAGACATTTCAATCGACGGCATCCGCGTCAATGACATGCCGCCACGGGCGCGGGACATTGCCATGGTGTTCCAGGACTACGCCCTTTATCCCCATAAAAACGTGTTTGAAAATATGGCGTTCGGCTTGCGCTTGCGCAAAATGCCGGCGGAGGAAATCAACCGCCGCGTCAATGAAGCCGCCAAAATGTTGCAATTGGAAAACATGCTGACGCGCAAACCGCGTGACATGTCGGGCGGGCAACGCCAACGCGTGGCGATGGGGCGGGCGATTGTCCGCAACGCCAAACTCTATCTCTATGACGAGCCGCTCTCCAACCTGGACGCGCAATTACGTACCGAAATGCGCAGCGAAATTAAAAGGCTGCACCAACGTTTGGGGGCGACTTCGGTCTATGTCACCCACGACCAGGTCGAAGCCATGACGCTGGCTGATCGCATCGCCGTGTTGTCGGCGGGACGTTTGATGCAATATGACACACCCGAAGCCATTTATGACCGCCCCGCCGCCAAATTCGTCGCCGGATTTACCGGCTCGCCGCCGATGAATTTTATTTCCGCGAAAATTGAAGGGGCGGGCGAAAATTTGCAATTACAATTGGCGGCGGGGATCGCCATGCCCTTGCCCCCCGCTTATCGCCCATTCGCCGCGTCCTATCACGGCAAAGCAATTGAACTGGGCATCCGTCCCGAAGATGTTGCGCTGGCCGGATCAAACCCTCCGCATTTTGCCGCAATCGCGGCGGAAATAACCTTAATCGAACAATTGGGCGCAGAAAAATTGATTTTCCTTAAAATCGGACATCAGCAATTGATTGGTCGATTTAGTAATGATATAAAGCCAAAACTGGGTGAGATGGTAAAATTAGGGCTTAACCTTAATAAGATTCATCTTTTTGATCCCCAAAGCGGCGACGCCTTGCGCCCCTAAGGGAGATTAAAAACCATAGCAATTGTCAACCAAAAGAGGAGACGCACATGACAGAGACCCCGAAATTAAGCCGATTCACAAGCTTCGCCGCGATGATCTTCGCTGCCGCCTGGATGACCGCCGCCGCCCCCGCCGCCCGTGCCGAGACGAATTTGCGGGTGTTTTCCGGCGGGCAAAATCAACGCCCTGATTTGATGCGCAAATTATTCGACGATTATCAAAAAGCCAATCCCGGCATCAAAATCGATATTGAAACCGGCGGCGCAACCTCGGAATTGCAACGGCAATATCTGTCAACCGTGTTGAATGCGGGCGATTCGACCATCGATATTTTCATGATCGATATTGTCAACCCAGCCCAATATGCCAAAGCGGGCTGGTTGGAACCGCTGGATGGTTATCTTGGCGACGAAGCCAAGACGATTATGAAGAAATACCTGCCGGTTTATGCCCAGGCCAATGTGATCGACAATAAAATCGTCGCCTTGCCCGCTTTTGCCGATGCCATGTTTATGTATTATCGCAAAGATTTACTCGATAAATACAAAATCAAACCGCCCGCCACTTGGGATGATTTGACGAAAGCCGCCATGACCATCCAAAAAGGCGAAAATGAGCCGAACTTACAAGGCCTGTCATTCCAGGGCGCACCGATTGAGGGGGCGGTGTGTACGTTTTTGCTGCCTTATTGGGGGCAAAATAAAGAATTTACCGATGCGAAGGGGCGTTTGACATTAGACCTGCCCGCCGCCGAGGCCGGCATGAATATGTGGCTCGATATGGTCGATAAGGGTGTCGCCAAGAAAAACATCGCCGAAGTCAACACCCCCGCCACCGTCACCGAATTTAAGGCCGGCCATGTCGTGTTTGCGATTAATTGGGGCTTTGCCTGGGATCGCTTCCAATCGGATGAGGACAGCAAGGTCAAAGGCAAAGTCGCCGTGATTCCCCTACCCGCCATGAAGGGCGGCAGGAGCGCGACCTGCGTCGGCGGCTGGCAATGGACGGTATCGGGTTTTTCAAAGAATAAAAGCGATGCCGCCAAATTGGTGCGGTACATGTCAAATCCGGCGGTCGCCAAGTTTTTAGCCACCGAGGGTTCGCTTTTGCCGGTTTTCCCGCAAACCTATAGCGATAAAGATGTGTTAAAGGTTAATCCTTGGTTTGCCGCCGCTTTGCCAGTGGTCGAAGCCGGGAAATCGCGGCCCGTCACGCCGCAATATGCGCAGATTTCGGATTTAATCAAAAACACCACCAGCGCGATGCTGGCCCGGATTAAATCGGTCAAAGACGGCGTGGCGGAGATTAATGCCAAAGCGGGACAGATTCTGCCATAGCGTGGGCGTGAGGAAGGTCTGGATAAGGCGAAAGTTTATTTACCCCCCCTTCTTTAGAAGGGGGGGATAGAAAAGCTTGGCGAGTGCTTACGAGCCAAAGCTTTTCTTGGGGGGGTTGGTGTAAGTTTTTGATTTTATTAATATATTTTCAACCTCACAACCCCCCCAAGTTGAGCTAAGTTGCTTCGCAACCAAGCTCAACTATCCCCCCCTTCTAAAGAAGGGGGGGTAAAACTAGACTAATTCAGACTTTCCTTAGGGAAGCTCTGAACAAGTAGCAAAAGTCACTGACCCCCCCTTCTTTAGAAGGGGGGGATAGAAAAGCTTGGCGAGTGCTTACG
>JASGCR010000243.1 GCA_030054015.1 Candidatus Symbiobacter sp.
GGCGGGGGACAGGCTCCCGCCGCCTCGTTTACGAGGACGGTGCGGGCTATCCAGCTTGCTCGAAATGTCTATTTCGAGCAAAAAATTTGATTTTTGACGCGCAGACGCGCGTCAAGGCTGGATCACCCGACACGCTTGCTAACGCAAGCGGCGGGTGAAGACTCGCTTACTCAACTTTTAATAATTATCGCACAGACTCTTAACAAGTAGATTTTTATCCCCTGGGCGTGGGGGAATTGGAAAAATAATCGCCCGCCGCAATGGTACGCGAAAATTCATCCCAAGGAATATGCGTTTCGTCAGAGGATTGGTAAACCTCAGTCATCTCCGTAGATATAGTTGAGCGAGAAAATTCTTCCCAAGCAATCGGGCTTTTTCCTGCCCGTTGGATTAGAGTTGGACTTATCGCACAAAAATAATCCCCTTTACCGCAAAAAATGGCTTTCCCATCATTGACGGTGATTACGAGTCCGATAAAGTGACCGTCCGGATGACTTCGATCCCATCCTACGTACGGACCTTTAGGAAGAGTTTTTGCCGCCAAAATTTTGATCCGCTCTGACGCTCCCCCTGAATGCGGGCGGTGAAAATAGGCAAAAGCCCCCGGCGTCGGCGCAAATGCCCGGATTTGCCGCGCCACCTGGTCGGCGGGTTGGCTAAAATCAATCAGGCAATCGCGGTTGCGGTCAATCTTCTCGGCGTAGGGGACTTGCGGCATTGGCTTCAAATTACCAGCCAATAAAGCTGGCAAATTTTCGATCAACAAAGTTCCAGCCAATTCAGCCAATTCATCATGCAAATCGCCGCGGCTTTTATCGCCGATCTCAATCGGGTTTGATTGCGCCAAAATTGGCCCCGCATCCATTTTGGCGACCATTTGCATCAGCGTCACCCCGGTCTCGGCATCCCCCGCCAATATCGCCCGTTCTATTGGCGCAGCCCCGCGCCATCGCGGTAACAATGACCCATGCAGATTGACACAGCCCAATTTTGGGATATCCAGCACATTTTGCGGCAAAATCATGCCATAGGCCACGACAATCCCCAAATCCGGCTCTAACCCCGCCAAAGCCGCCGCCGCCGCGCCATCCCGCCACTGGGTCGGGGTAAATACCGGTATGCCGCGTTCACGAGCAAGAATTTCGCATCTCGTCGGGGTGAGTTTCATGCCCCGCCCGGCGGGTTGCGGCGCACGGGTGAACAGGCCCACGATTTGGCTCTGATATGGGCTTAGCAACAACTCGGCCATCACCAACTCAGCAAAGGGGGAAGAGCCAAAAAACACCAACCGCGCCGCCATTGTCCCGTCTCCCCTTAAAGCCTGATGCAAAGACGCTTAAAACTCAACATGACTCAATCGGTACCATCATGATTTTGCTGTTGACGACGGTGAGGGCGATTTTGCCCTGGATCAAAAGCTCGGCATGACGCCCGAACAAATCATACCGCCAACCCTGCAAACACGGCAAATTGGGCAGCGCATCGGCGGTGCCATCGGTGGCGGCCTGGTTCGCCTGCGCCTCAACCCATTGCGAAAGCTGTTCTAAATCCCCGCTATTGGCCACTAATTTCGTCGCCACATTGTGTTTTTCACACAAGGTTTTGAGCAAGATTTTTAACATATCCATGAGCGCGGTGTTGTTCGCCGCATGGTTGGGGATATAGGGCATTTTCGCCGCTTTGGCGGCGGCGGGCGGCGTGTTCAAGCCAATTTGAATGGCATCAACGATTTCTTGCCCCAATTTGCCGTGGGCAATGCCCGGCCCGACGGCACGGCACCGCGCCAAGGCCTCGATACTGGTCGGGCGCGCATTGGCCAATTCCATCACCGCCTCGTCCCGCAGCAGCCGACCGCGGGGCAGATCACGCGCCTGGGCTTCGCGTTCGCGCCAGGCGGCCAGGCTGCGCAGCACCGCCAAAGCCTTCGCCGATAAACCGCGGGGGCGCAAACGCTGCCAGGCCTCGTCCGGATCGGTGTGGTACGTGCCAGGATGGGTCAAGACCGCCATTTCATCGGCCAGCCATTCATGCCGCCCGGTTTGCATCAAATTATCGAACAGTTTTTCATAGACCAGCCGCAAATGGGTGACATCGGCCAAGGCATATTGCAATTGCGCCTCGGACAAGGGACGCTGCGCCCAATCGGTATAACGGCTGGATTTATCAATCTTGGCCCCGGCCAGGCGGGTGGCGAGGGTTTCGTAACTCGCAGCTTCGCCAAAGCCACAGGCCATCGCCGCCACCTGGGTATCCACCATCGGGCTGGGCAAGCGGCGGGTCAAATGATAGAAAATTTCCAAATCTTGGCGGGCGGCGTGGAAAACCTTGGTGATGTTTTGATCGTCAAACAAACGCCAGAGCGGGGTAAGATCGATATCCGCCAAGGGGTCGATCATCACGGCTTCATCGGCACTGGCAATTTGGATCAGGCACAAAATCGGCCAATAGGTTTTCTCGCGCATAAACTCCGTATCGACGGTGATATAGCCAGGCGGTTGGCGGGCGACAAAATTTTCCAGGGTTTCGGTGTTGGTAATAAGCATTAATCGTTCCAGGTAAAGTTCCAGGTAAAATACCAG
Organism: Candidatus Symbiobacter sp.; assembly: GCA_030054015.1. GTDB lineage: Bacteria > Pseudomonadota > Alphaproteobacteria > Elsterales > Elsteraceae > JASGCR01. The sequence goes on from JASGCR010000243.1 coordinate 2,580, forward strand.
TTAAGCTTTCTGGCAAAAATATTTTTATCACGCGCAGATGGTGTCCCTTAGGCTGAGCTTCTTGGGGGATTGCGCCAGGGGACAAGCCAGGGGCGAGCCAGGGGCGACAATGACACAGACTGAAAAAAAAAGAACATATTTTTTAGTTTATGAATCATTAATATCGCAGAATAAATCCGCGGGGAAACCGAAAATCTGATAAACAGGGCTTGCAATTTATCCCGCTTGCCGCTTATAGTGCCGCCTCATGATTTAGATGGCCGCGCGTAAGGGTGGCCGCATATACGGCAACCAGGCAGAGACTGAATCAGCAAACAGACCCGGCCTGCTCGATCAACAGGAAATGAAAAATGTACGCAGTTATCGTTACCGGCGGGAAACAATACCGGGTTGAGGCCGAGCAACAGCTCACGGTCGAACGGATTGAGGGCGAAGTGGGCAGCGAAGTCGTGTTGTCCGACGTGTTAGCCCTTGGCACCGGTTCGTCGCTGAAACTTGGCACCCCCCATGTCGCCGGTGCCACCGTCACTGGCACGATTGTCGAACAGGCCCGCGGCCCCCATTTGATCGTGTTTAAGAAACGGCGGCGGCAAAATTCACGGCGCAAAAATGGTCACCGCCAAGATTTGACCGTGCTTAAAATCACCCAAATTTCCGCATAAATTTTTGCCGATCCCTCTTATGGGTCACAGGAGAATATTATGGCACATAAAAAAGCCGGTGGTTCGTCCCGCAATGGTCGTGATTCACCAGGCCAACGCTTGGGTGTCAAGAAATTTGGCGGCGAGGCCGTGCGGGCCGGCAATATTTTGGTACGCCAACGCGGCACCAAATTCCACCCCGGTCGCAATGTCGGCATCGGCAAAGACCATACTTTGTTTGCCATGGTTGACGGCCAGGTGAAATTCCACGAATCCCAGAAAATCATGCGGGTGCATGTCGAACCCGATGAATTTATGATTGCGGCGGAGTAGTCTCGGCGGATTGCTGAGGAAAGTCTGAGTGTCATTCTGAGGTTAGAAAAGTCCGCGCGTAAGCGCGGGTAACTTTTCTTGACCAGAATCCAGAAAGATTCAGAAAATTCAACGGTTTCTGGCTTTTCTGGATTCTTGGGTTCGAATGCTTAACCGCGCTAAAGCGCGGAGCATTCTAACCTCAGAATGACACTCTTAGGACTTATTCGGACTTTCCTTAGGGAAGGTGTGAATAAGTAGAAAATTTGTTTACCCCCCCTTCTTTAGAAGGGGGGGATAGAAAAGCTTGGCGAG
>JASGCR010000244.1 GCA_030054015.1 Candidatus Symbiobacter sp.
GACTCGGACTGCAAGCGGAAATCCGCTTGCAGTCCGGCGGGTAATGACGCTCTTTCTTCTACCCTCTTGCTTCTACGCTCTTTCTTCTACCTTCCCGCGGGTAGTGATGCTCGGCGTTCATATGGGTTGGTATACTCGGTTTCCAAATGATTTCCGATGATAACCCCCCCTTCCTGCTTAGGAAGGGGGGGATAGAAAAGCTAGAATTTTTGTTAAAAAATTCTTAGCTTTTCTTGGGGGGGTTGGTGTAATGCGTTGATTATGCTGGTAGATTCTCAATGTCACCAACCCCCCCGACCTCCGCTAGGCGGCAAGCCGCCAAACGGAGGTTTCCCCCCCTTCCTAAGCAGGAAGGGGGGGTCATAATCGGAATTCTTTAAGAAACGGGGTATATAACACTTCACTTAAATCGGAAACCGCGAACGCATCCAGGCTTCTCCCGTCAATCTCACGCACAGGGGTCAAGCCCAGGCTGTTCGACAACAACATCGCCTCGCATTTCTGCCAGATTTCAGGGAGAATCACGGACTCCTCAGCCGCCAAAATGGGAAAAAGCCGCGCCCGCGCCAGGCCAGGCAGGATTCCGGCGGCAAGCGGCGGGGTGAGCCACTGGCTATGATAACGGAGAAACACATTGCCGACACTGGCACAGGCCAGATGGCCTTGACCGTTCAGCAATAACGCATCATCGGCATGACGCGCCGCCGCCTCGCGCCGCGCCAGAATCGCATCGCCATAGGCCAGGGATTTTATCCGCGACAAAGGCGAAAATTCATTTCTGCGGGTGGATTGCGCGATGATCACGCTTATGGCATCACGACGCGGCGGTGGCAGCGGCGATAAAACCGCCATGAGGGTGGGATGGGAGGGCTGGCTCGGCGGCCAAATCCCGCGCGATGTACTCACGCCGCGGGTTAGAGTGAGGCGCAGCGCGGCGCGGGGCGCTTTTTCATTCGCCTGCCATAATTCTCTCATGCTGTTGTCTAAATGGGTCTTGGAGTCGGGCAGCAAAAAATCCGGCAGGTCAATACCCAATTGTGCGGCAGAGCCAACCAGCCGCGACAAATGATCCTCCCACCAAAGAATCTGTCCCGCCCGCACCAAAGCGGTTGCAAACACACCATCCGCCAGCAAAAACCCCCGATCGGCGGGATCGATGCGGGCATCAGATGCCGCCACCATCGCACCATTGAGCCAGATTTTCGTTGCCGTGAGGGGGGCCTGGGGTGGGGTCATGATTGCGCCTTGGCCGCATGGGCTGCCGCCAAAGCCGCCATCGGGGCCTGGGCTTTCAGCATCATTTCGGCAAATTCCAAATCCGGGTTGGATTGAGCGACAATGCCGCCGCCTACCCCCAAAGTGACCTCGCCCGCCGCAAATATCAAGGTACGAATCACAATCGCCAAATCGCCCGCCTTGTCATAACCAAGCCAACCCAAAGCTCCAGAATAAATTCCCCGCGCCCGCTTTTCCAAGGCGTCGATTTTTTCCATCGCGCGGCGTTTGGGGGCGCCGGTCATCGACCCGCCCGGAAAAGCCGCCATGACCGCGGTGATAAAATTTTCGCCAGGGCGTAATTGGCCGTGAATGGTGCTGACCAATTGATGTACCGTGGCAAAGGATTCGACCGCGAACAGCGACGGCACGGTGACACTGCCCGGCGCGCACACGCGGCTCAAATCATTGCGCAGCAAATCGACGATCATTAAATTTTCGGCGCGGTCTTTTTCTGAATTTCTGAGGGTTTCAGCCAGCATGTGATCGGTGGCGGCATCGTCGCTGCGCCGCACCGTTCCCTTGATCGGGCGGGCTTCGAGCGCACCCGCCGCCGTGGCCGCCAAAAACCGTTCTGGCGAAGCCGAAACCACCGCGTTCTTGCCGTGATGCGGGCGGGATGGGTTGGTTGCATTGGCCGGATTGATTGGCGCGGTCGGATGCGAAGGCCACCCAATATAGGCCGCTTGCGGCGCGGGATTGCGCTGGCGCAAGGTCGTAAACACATCCAACGGGTCAAGCGCGGGCGCGTCACAGGATAATTGATTGGTCAGGCAAATTTGGTAACATTCTCCGGCGCGAATCCAGGCCAGGGCTTGGTCAATATCTTGGCAATATTGCGCCTGGCTTTTGGCTAAATGCCAAGCGCGTGCTGGCGGCTTTATCGTATCGGTGGGGGCGACCGGTGGGGTTTTTTGGTCGCAAAACCCTCCATGCTCTCCGATTTTAGCAATTTCTGCCGCCATATGGTCGCACCAAAGCGCGTCCGCGGCCTGGCGGGCGGCATCCGCCGCGGCCAGATGCGTCGCCACCACATAGATTTTGGCGTTGCGGTGATCCACCGCGATAAAGCGATCCAATTTGATCCACAGCGCGTCCGGTGTGGCGGTCGGGCGCGGCTTTAACGCACCCGCCGCCGCGCTGCCCCCCTCGGCCGTAAAGGCCTCATAGCCAAACCAACCGACATAACCGCCCAGAAACGGTATATTGGGGGCGGCATGGTTGCCAGGGGCATAAGGCGCAGGCGCGGCAAGCTGTTCCGCCAAATACGCGAAAATCGACCGCTTGTGTTGGGTTGCCACCGGCCGGGCGGCGCGGCGATCCCAGAGGGTCAACAGATCGTCGCCCGCATCCCATTGCACCACCGATGCCGCATCCGCACCCGCACAGCCCAGAATCGACACCGCATCCCCCGCATCCCCCGCATTGGCTGCATAAAACTCCCGATCCAGCCAGACCGCATAATCCTTGGCGGCAAAAAATTGACGGAACAGCGATTCCGAGCAGCAATTTAACGGCATATCGCGCCACACCCAATTGCGTTCGGACACGGCGGCCTTCGCGGCGGCGGCCTTCGCGGCGGCGGCCTTCGCGGCGGCGGGTTTTGCGGCGGCGGCGGCAGGGCTACTCCAAGCCGAACCCGACTTCAGGCGGCGGGTTGGTTTGGGGCTTGCTCTATGTGCCAAATCAATGAAATTGGCGATTAATTTTTCTCCATATTCGGTCAAGATCGATTCGGGATGGAATTGCACCCCCCATATCGGGCGCGTTTGGTGGCGCATTGCCATCACCAAATTGTCCTCGGTTTGGGCAAGAACCTCTAATTCCGGCGGCAAATCCGGCGCAACCAACAAAGAATGATAGCGAATCACCGAAAACGGCGAGGGAATCCCCGCCAAAATATCCTGGCCCTGGTGATAAACCATACTGGCGCGGCCATGACGCGGTTCGGGCGCGGCGATAATCCGCCCCCCCATCACCGCAGCCAAGCCCTGATGTCCCAAACATACGCCCAAAATCGGCTGCCTGGCTTCGGCAATCAGGCGACGCGACACGGGAGAGAAATCAGCCGCCCGCGTCACCGTTCCCGGCCCCGGCGATAAAATAATCGCATCAATCTCAGGGGCGGTAAGCTCGTCCCAGGCGGCCTGGTCATGCGCCACCACCCACGGCAAGGCCCCGGTCACCCGCGCCCATAAATGCGCCAAATTCCAGGTGAAGGAGTCATAATGATCGACAAGAACGGCATTTAACATGGTACATAAGTCTTAAGAATCGACCAAAATGGCATTTAACCGAGCGCACAGGATAATATGAGCATTCCATGGTGACCGCAACCCCTTCCTGAGTTTGGTAAAAATTTCGCCGCAAGCAATTTGACCCGCCGCTCGGAAATTTGCTAGAGTGAAAATACGTAGGGAAAGTTAAATTAAGACGGCGAAACAATGACGACCTCCCCTTCCCGAAGGGAGGGGAGGTCATAGACTTTGAATTTCCCGCCTTAATCAGACCTTCCTAAAGGAAGGTCTGAACAAGTCTAGTTTTACCCCCCCTTCTTTAGAAGGGGGGGATA
>JASGCR010000245.1 GCA_030054015.1 Candidatus Symbiobacter sp.
GCGCATTTGCGAGCGGCGCAGCCGCGAAGCAATCCAGAAAAATCTAGCAATTTCAGGATGCTACTGGATTGCTTCGCGGGTCGCCGCGTAAGTGAAAGCGGCGACAGCATAAAGTTGCCGCCGCTTTCACTTACGCGGCGGCTCGCCGCGCTTGGCTTTTGCGATAGCAAAAGCCTTAGCAAGGCAAGCGAAGAATCCAGAAAAAGTCAGAAAATTCAACGGTTTCTGGCTTTTCTGGATTCTTCGGTAAGAATGCTTAACCGCGCTAAAGCGCGGAGCATTCTAACCTCAGAATGACACTTTTGAGACTTATTCAGACCTTCCCTAAGCAGGAAGGGGGGGGGGTCAGATTCAGAAGTTCCTCAATCAAACCGGCACATCATCCCGCAGCCAAGCGACCACATGATCCCACATGACGGCGCGGGCTTGCGGCGATGCCATCATCGACACATGCCCCAGGCGGGGGCGGAAAATGGTACAAGCGGGCAATTGCTCCGCCAAAGCCAAGGCGGATTCCGGCGGAACAATCCGATCATTATGGGGGATCACGGCCAAACAGCGTCCGCCCCAAGCGGCGGGGAAGCCTTTGGGGTCAATGGTTTGCCCGTCAATTTTCCAGCGCAGACCGGCCAGGTCATTGTCACGATACCACCCAAACAGACATTCCTGGGCCACCGGCCCGGCCAAAACCATGCCGTTATTGACCCAATCTTCGACCCGGGCAAATTGCCTGCGTTTTTCGAGATTTTCTTCCTGAGATAGGTACGTCTGAGACTGGCCCGACTGAGCCTGGCCCGTCTGTGCCTCGTACGTCTGAGCCAGAGCCGTGAATTTTTTCAAACTCAGCATCGGATCAACCGCAAAGAACAAACTTTGCAGCACATCCACCGGCAAAGCCGCACCAGGTCGCAGCCAAGGGGCAAGCCAATAATGCAACCAGGGGAAAATGGGCTGCATCCGATGCTGTAACGCGGCATCGGCATGAACATCCCACGGCGTCGCCAACAGCACAAGATTGCGCACCCGGTCGGGGTGGCGCAGGGCCAAAGCCAGGGCCAGCACCCCGCCCATACAATAACCCATCACAGTGACGGGCTGTGGGGTCGCCCGCGCCCTTGGTCGGCTGATGTCATCGAGCGATGCCAGGGCTTGCGCCAAGGGAATTCTGACATAATCGGCCAAATCATAGTGACGCTCGGTCGCGCCTGGTTCCCCCCAATCCAATAAAAAGGGCGCGTAATCACGATCCGCCAATTTTGCCGCCAAATGGCGCATAAAACTATTATCTTCGCTGAGATCCAAGATATTGGCGCGATTAATCAGCGAAGGGATCACCAAAATCGGTTTTTTGCCCTGGCATCGCCCAAATTGGCGGGTCTGGGCATAATTCCGCAAACACGGGGCGGCGGCGGCGGTCGTTGCATCCGGGCGGGACTGGGTTGGGTCTGGCGCGGCGTCTGTTGCTGCGTCTGCCGGTGGCGGTACCGGTACCGGCCAAAATACCGGCATAGCGGGCGGGTCGGCGGGCAATTCGGTGGTGCGATAAACTTGGATGCCTTGGATGAACCGGGTTAATTTCTGGGCGGCGGCGGCGGCCAAAGCGGCCATAAATTCGCGTTCAGTCGCCGCGGGGTCGCCGCCTGTCTCCCTGGCATTCCCCGCAGTGTCAAAACATGCGTCAAGTCGTTTTTTGAGGGCGGCGGCTTGGGCGCTCAGATTTTCGCTCCAGGGCAGCAATCCTTGCCGCCAAAGTTTCGATGCGGGCAGCGAGCTCGTGCAAATTTGGCTCGCCAGGGCCAGGTGCAGGGCGAGCGGGCGCGGGGCCAGAGGACGCGGCATTACGGGCGGTTGCGGCGGCGGAATCGGCAAATTCATGCGGCGATGCTCCGGGGGCGGAAGGAATATCTGACGAAGATGAGGGCGCGGCCGCGGCCGGGGACGCGGGTTGTTCACCCAAGCCAGTCTTTAGGATGGGCGCGGTCGCGGCAAATTGACTGAAAATATGTTGGATCTCTGCCGGGGTGTTCGGGTTGCTCAGCCAGCCGCCAAGCTGTTCCTGCCAGAGCGACAAAAAATCCTCGGCCAGTTTTTGCAGCTTGTCATTATTGGGCGGGGTTGACATCACGTACTCCTGAACATCCAAAGGCTTTAGGGTCATGTCGCATCGATATGTTGGTCGCTCGACTCACTCGCTGTGATAGGTTATCATGAAAGGGCGGGGTAGTTCATGCGCCGCATTTTGTGTCAATTCCACCGTTAGCAAAAGGGTTTGGTTGTGTCTGAATCAGAAAACAATCCCAAAGAAAACGCCGTCGATCAGCTGGTCACGATTAAAAAATACGCCAACCGACGCCTCTATAATACCGCAAGTTCGGCCTATGTGACACACGAGAATTTGTGTCAAATGGTCAAAGACGGGATTCATTTTGTGGTTTATGACGCGCGTACCAACGAGGACATCACCCGTTCGGTACTCACCCAAATTATTGTCGACGAAGAAAGCAAAGGGCAAAATTTATTACCGGTAAGTTTCTTGCGTCAACTCATCTCGTTTTATGGCGATTCGATGCAGTGGTTGGTGCCGGGCTATCTTGAATCCACCATGAAATCTTTTACCCACAACCAAGATAAAATGCGGCAATATTTGACCGAGGCTTTTGGCGGATTGTTTTCATTCAATTCATTTGAGACCATGACCAAACAAAACATGGTAATGGTCGAAAACGCCATGAAATTATTCACTCCCGCCTTGGATAAATACGCCCCGTTTGATCCCAAAATCTTGACTCCCGCCGCCACCCCGCCCTCTGATCATGCCGCCGCGCCAAAAGACGGGGCCGAAATGTCGGCGCAAAATTTGCAAAATTTGCAAAATCAATTGGCGCAATTACAGCAGCAACTTAACCTTATGCAACAGGCAACCGCCGCCGAATCCGCAAAAGCCGCGCCCCACCCCGCAACCCCAGCCCCGGCTCGGAAAAAGTGATTTTGGCTCAATGGTTGATCAGTTGACTCTAAGATAGGAACATAACAGCGATTGACGGGTAAATCCCCTATGGCCTTGAAAAAAAAGATCGTTTTTTGCAGGATTATCTTGAAAACAACCTCATATCGTAGTAGCAAGATTTACATAGCGACGTATGTTGTTTGACCACCATTGGTTAAACTCTACGCGCCTCACTTCTTAGTATCTTGGGTGCAGAAATGAGCAAAAGAAGCGATCACACAGCCGAAATCGATAATTTTGTAGGCGGTCGCATTCGTCAGCGGCGTACGATGTTAGGATTAACACAACAAGATTTGGCACGGATGCTTGGTATTACCTATCAACAAGCTCACAAATACGAACGCGGGATAAATCGTGTTTCGGCCGGGCGGCTTTATGAAATTGCCCGCATCTTGAACACACCGGTTAGCTATTTTTATGAAGGACTTGACGATACATCTGCGCCGAGCGAAGACAGCTCGCGGCAAAGGCTTTCCCTTGAATTGGCTCGCAACTTTGCTCAGATTTCCAATTCACGCCACCAAGAAGCCCTAACCCACCTGGTGCGGGTGATGGCCACGGGCGGCGGTGTCGATAAAGATTAAGCTTTTGGCATAAAATACAGCCAAAATATGATTCGAGAGGATGTTATCGAATCATTAAAGACATGAAAAAACTTTGGGCGCGTGGCACTCTCAAAGACCGTCAAAAAGGGGGGGAGTGTCAAAAAGAGAGCGTCATTACCCGACTCACATTATCCGTTTGCGGATAATGTGAGTCGGGTAATCCCCTAGGAGTTTTGGGAATAATACTCCTGGGGGATTACCCGACTCGAAATATCCGTGTTCCACG
>JASGCR010000246.1 GCA_030054015.1 Candidatus Symbiobacter sp.
TTTCAGGATGTTACTGGATTGCTTCGCGGTTGCGATGCAACCGCTCGCAAATGCGATTTTCTTGTTTTTGAGACTTATTCAGACCTTCCTTAGGCAGGGGGTCATCGTGCGGATAGTTTTTGAAACAGAATATAACATGATAGGGCGAAACGCACACTGAGGTTCGATAGCGATGGATAGCATAAATCAAGCAAAAAACAATGCCAAGTCTCCCCAGCCTGAAAAAACATCCCCCCCCGCGGGCAGTGCGGCACCGCCCGCCTTGTGGCAGACCGTGGCAAGCTTGCTGCCTTATTTGTGGCAAAAGCAAAATCGCGGCTTGCGGTCGCGGGTGGTGCTGTCGCTGTCATGTTTGATCCTCTCCAAAATTTGCATCGTCATGGTGCCGTTGTTTTTCAAGTTTGCGGTCGATGGCTTGACCGGCAAGATGCCGTCATTTTACCCGGAATTGGCCGCCTATTTACCGCCAAGTTTGGTGGGGGCAGTCGCCCTTATCCTCGCTTATGGCATCATACGGGTGATGGGGCAGGGATTTGGCGAATTGCGGGATGTGATTTTCGCCCATGTGACCCAGCGGGCGGTGCGGCAGGTGGCGTTGGACACGTTTCGCCATGTCCATGCTTTGTCGTTGCGGTTTCATTTGGATCGCCAAACTGGCGGCTTGTCACGCACCCTGGAGCGCGGGGCCAAGGGCATCGAATTTGTCCTGCAATTTTCATTATTGAATATTTTGCCCACCACCCTGGAAATTATTTTCGTCAGTTTGTTGCTGTGGAGTTTGTTTGGGTTAAGCGTGGCCGCCATCACCGCCGCCACGTTGCTTTGCTACATTGTGTTCACCATCACCATCACCGAATGGCGCACCCAATTCCGCAGCGAAATGAACAACCGCGATACCGAAGCCAGCAGCAAAACCGTCGATTCGCTGTTAAATTACGAAACCGTCAAATATTTCAACAATGAATCCCATGAATTAAAGCGTTTCGATCTCGCCATGCAGGCCTATGAAAACGCCGCTGTGAAATCTTTGTCGAGTTTGGGGATGCTCAATATCGGCCAGGGGTTAATCATCGCGGTTGGCCTGGTGGCGGTGATGGGCTTGGCCGCCCATGATGTCGCGCAAGGCACCATGACGGTCGGGGATTTTGTGGCGGTCAACACGTTTTTGATCCAACTTTATTTGCCGCTTAATTTTTTGGGTTTTGTCTATCGGCAAATGCGGCAATCTTTGTCGGACATGCAGGCGATGTTTGCCCTGTTACAGGTTGACCGCGAGGTTGCCGATATTGCCAATGCCCCCGATTTACACGTCTCGCACGGGGAAATTCGCTTTGAGTCGGTGGGGTTTGCCTATGATGCCCGCCGCCCGGTCTTGGAGAATATTTCATTTTCCGTACCGCCCGGCAAAGTTGTCGCCGTGGTGGGATCGTCGGGGGCGGGAAAATCGACTTTGTCGCGTTTGATGTTCCGTTTTTACGAGCCGCAGGCCGGGCGCATCACCATTGACGGCCAAGACATTCAACAAGTCACGCAAAATTCACTGCGCCGCTCCATCGGCATTGTGCCGCAAGATACCGTCTTGTTCAATGACACGATTTATTACAATATTTTATATGGCCGGCCCGATGCCAGCCCGTCCGAAGTCGAAGAAGCCGCCAAATTGGCGCGGATTCACGATTTTATCTTGGGGCTGCCCGACCAATATGACACGCGGGTGGGGGAACGCGGCCTGAAATTGTCGGGCGGCGAAAAACAACGGGTGGCGATTGCGCGGGTGATCTTAAAACGCCCGCAAATCCTGATCTTTGACGAGGCGACGAGCGCATTGGACACCAAAACCGAACGCGCGATTCAACAAAGCCTGAACCAGGTCGCGGAAAACCGCACCAGCCTGATCATCGCCCATCGTTTGTCCACCATCGTCCATGCCGACGAGATTTTGGTGCTAGATGGCGGCCATATCGTCGAACGCGGCCGCCACAGCGCGTTATTGGCGCAAAATGGCCGCTATGCCACCATGTGGCAACGGCAGTTGGAAACCGTAGAAATGGCATCATAAGTAAAGAGCGTCATTACCCGCTAAAAAAAGAGCGGAAAAAAGAGAGCGTCATTACCCGCCGGACTGCAAGCGGATTTCCGCTTGCAGTCCGAGTCGGGTAATCCCCCAGGCGTATTATTCCTTAAACTCCTTGGGGATTACCCGACTCGCATTGTCCGTCAAACGGACAATGCGGCGGGTAATGACGCTCCCTTTTTTGACACTCAGTTTTTTGACGTTTTTTGTTGTGCGGCGGCGCGTTGCCGCCAAAAACTGGGCTTGGTACTGACGACCAAATCGCGTTGCGTGAACCACCCCCCCGCCAGGGGAAGGTGTGAAATTTTGCCGCCCCTAAGCCGCGCCATCCAACCCAGGCCAAACCGCGCCAAACCCTTGACCAGCCCCCAGCGCAGCGGCGAAATCATGACCCAGGCCGAGATGGCCACCCCCCAGCGTCCCCAGGCCGATCCCACCCCCCGCACAAATTGGCGGTCGCGCCAGAATCGCATGAGTTTGGGCAGGGGAATTTTCATCGGGCAAACTTCTTCGCAGCGTCCGCAAAAGCTTGAGGCATTGGGCAAGGCCCCGGCCTCTTCGATACCGATAAAAGCGGGAGTGAGCACAGCCCCCATCGGGCCGGGATAGACCCAGCCGTAACTGTGACCCCCCACTTGTTGATAGACCGGACAATGATTCAAACAGGCGGCGCAGCGAATACAGCGCAAAATCTCGGAAAATTCGCCGCCCAGTAATTCCGAGCGGCCATTATCGACCAACACCACGTGAAATTCTTCGGGGCCGTCCAAATCGCCCGGCTGGCGGGGGCCATTGGACAGCGACACATAGACCGAAATTTCCTGGCCGGTGGCCGAACGGGTGAGCAGGCGCAACAGCACCGCCATATCCTCGGTGGTGGGGAGAACCTTCTCGATGCTGGTGACGACGATGTGAACCCGCGGCAAAGTCTGGGTGAGATCGCCATTGCCTTCATTGGTGACAATCACGGTCGCGCCCGATTCGGCGATGAGGAAATTGGCTCCGGTAATGCCAATATCGGCCGCGGCGAAATGGTGGCGCATTTCGCTGCGGGCTTCGGCGAGCAAAGCCTGCGGCGTATCGAGCCGACGGGCCGGATCGCGGTCAGTATGGTGGGCGCGAAAGGATTCCTCGAACTGGGCTTGGATCAAATGGGCGGCGGGGGCGATAATATGGCTGGGGGCTTCGTCGCGCAATTGGATGATATATTCGCCGAGATCGGTTTCCACCGGTTCAATCCCGGCCGCCATCAGATATTGGTTCAGGAAAATTTCCTCGGCCACCATAGATTTGCCTTTGGTGACTTTTTTCGCCCCATGTTTTTGGCAAATATCCAAAATGGCCTGGCGGGCATCCTGGGCGGTCGAAGCCCAATGCACCTGGCCGCCGTTTGCCCCCACCTGGTCGGCAAATTTTTCGAGATAAAAATCTAAATTTTCCAGCGTGTGGTTTTTAACGGCGACCCCTTGGTTGCGCAATTCCTCCCATTCGGGAAATTGAGCGAGGGCGGCGGCGCGGCGGGCCGGAAAACCCACCCGCAACATCTCCATTGCTTGTTGCAAGGTCGGATCGGCCAGGGCTTGGCTGGCATTGGCGGTAAAATTGCGGCTGGTGCTGTGCATGGTATTTCCTTGGAGCCTGATCCAAAATTAAAGTTAATGTTTTCAATGGGTTAGACCTCCCCTTCCTGCTTAGGGAAAGTCTGAATAAGTCTAGTTTTACCCCCCCTTCTTTAGAAGGGGGGG
>JASGCR010000247.1 GCA_030054015.1 Candidatus Symbiobacter sp.
TCCCCCCCTTCTAAAGAAGGGGGGGTAAAACTAGACTTATTCAGACTTTCCTTAAAGAAGAAGCGCGTCATTACCCGCAGATTTTTGCCGCGAAGTGACATAAACCTGTCGGGTAATGACGCTTTGTTTGGCAATACTTAACCCAACCCTCAATAAAACATATCAAATACGGTCATAAACAGCATGGCCCCGGCACCAACTGCACCAATCGTGGTCAATATCGCGCTTAAAGTCACCACCCAGACAAGGACGAGTTCCAACAATTTAATTCTCCAAATATTAGGTTACTAATGATTGACAACGAGATTCTATTAATTCTTTAGTAATGCAGTTAATATCTGGCAGTGATATTTTTTTCAAGCCATAAATCATTGATAAAAACATTTTTTTACGACTGTATTAATTATAAAAATTTAATTTCAATTACCACTCCTTAGGTTTGTCCTTATTTATTGTTTTGTATCAAAATTGATTTCCCCAATACCCCAATTTATCGTTAGGAAATGCTTGACAAAACGCCTTAACCCTGCCAAATAAAGACCATAGCGAGGGGTGTCCCAGCCAAAAGTCGTGGGACTGAGAGTCGAATGGCCGTGCCATGATCACGACAACCCTTTGAACCTGATCCGGATGATGCCGGCGGAGGGACGCATGGACACGATTATACCCAACAAAGAAATCGATAATATTTCCCCCAAGATTAACAGCAAACTCACGACTGGGGCCTTGCCGGCCTCGCGCAAAATCTATGTTGCGGGGGAACAACACCCAGGCATCCGGGTGCCGATGCGTGAGATCACGCTCGACCCACGCGCCAATGAGCCGCCGGTGCTGGTGTATGATTCCTCCGGCCCCTATACCGACGCGGCGCAAAAGATCGATATTCACCAGGGATTGCCGCGCCGGCGTGAGGCCTGGGTGGTTGCCCGTGGCGATACCGAAATCACCCAAGCCCGTGCCGTGAAACCCGAAGATAACGGCTTGGCAAGCGGCAAATATCTGGTGCCGCCCTTTCCGACCGCAGCCAAACCCCGCCGCGCCACGGGCAATAAAGCGGTCACGCAATTGGCTTATGCCAGACGCGGCGTCATCACGCCGGAAATGGAATATGTCGCCATCCGTGAAAACCTTGGTCACGAAGCCGCCAAAGCCGCCGCCAGCATCAAAGGCGGTGAAAGCTTTGGCGCGGAATTGCCGGAAATTGTCACGCCCGAATTTGTTCGCAGTGAGATTGCCCGTGGTCGCGCAATCATCCCGTGCAATATCAACCATCCCGAATTAGAGCCGATGATCATCGGTCGCAATTTCTTGGTCAAAATTAACGCCAATATCGGCAATTCGGCGGTCACCAGCTCGGTGGTGGAGGAAGTCGATAAAATGGCCTGGGCCATACGTTGGGGTGCCGACACGGTGATGGATTTATCGACCGGCAAAAACATCCACAATATCCGCGATTGGATCATTCGCAACGCGCCGGTACCCATCGGCACGGTGCCGATTTACCAAGCCCTGGAAAAGGTGGATCGCGCCGAGGATTTGACCTGGGAAATTTACCGCGACACCTTAATCGAACAATGCGAGCAAGGGGTTGATTATTTCACCATTCATGCCGGGGTGCGTTTGCGTTACATCCCGCTGACGGTGGGGCGGGTGACGGGGATTGTGTCGCGCGGCGGCTCGATCCTGGCGAAATGGTGCCTTGCCCATCACCAGGAAAATTTCCTGTACACGCATTTCGCCGAGATTTGCGAGATCATGCGGGAATATGACGTGTCATTTTCGCTCGGCGATGGGTTGCGCCCCGGATCGATTGCCGATGCCAATGATGCCGCCCAATTTGCCGAGTTGGAAACTTTGGGGGAACTCACCAAAATCGCCTGGGCCCATGATGTGCAGGTAATGATCGAAGGCCCCGGCCACGTCCCCATGCACAAAATCAAAGTCAATATGGACAAGCAATTAACCACTTGTGGCGAAGCCCCGTTTTATACGCTGGGGCCGCTCACCACCGATATTGCGCCGGGCTATGACCACATCACCAGCGGCATTGGCGCGGCGATGATTGGGTGGTTTGGCTGTGCCATGCTGTGCTACGTCACGCCCAAGGAGCATCTGGGGCTGCCCGACCGCGACGATGTCAAAGAAGGGGTGATCACCTATAAAATCGCCGCCCACGCCGCCGACCTTGCCAAGGGTCATCCGGGGGCGCAGGCGCGGGACGATGCCTTGTCACGGGCGCGGTTCGATTTCCGGTGGCAGGATCAGTTTAATTTAGGACTCGATCCCGACCGGGCGCAATTGTTTCATGACGAGACTCTGCCCAAAGATGCCCACAAAACCGCGCATTTTTGTTCGATGTGCGGGCCGAAATTCTGTTCCATGGAACTCACCCAGCAATTGCGGCAAGACGGGCATAATGCCATGGGCGCGGCGGCGGCGGGTTTGGCGGATAAGGCGGGTTTGGCGGAAAAGGCGGATGATGGGCGGGAAACCGCCCGCTTAAACGAAGCCTTGGCGAACAAGGCGTTGGAATTCCGCGCCGGCGGTGGCGAGATTTATCGGAAGACATAGGATTGTTTATGCCTGTGCTGCGGTTAAATGATTGCCTGGCTGGGTGCTTGTGCGGGTGACTGGATAAGGATTTTGTGGCGGTCAATGATTTGGCGGAATTCATGGGATAAGCGTGCCGCTTCGACCATATCCACTTTCCAGGGCAGATTGGATTCGCCAAAATCATCGAGCAATTGGCTGCGGATTTTTTGCGGTAAAATTTCTGTATTGTCAATCATAAGATCAAGATCGGAGTAGTTTTTGGCCGTACCGCAAACCCGTGAGCCAAAAGCCCAGACCCTTTGTTCTGGGATATTTTGCTGTAAAATGCGCCGGATCAGTGCCAGATATTGGGGCTTTACATCGATCATAATGGGGGCCGTATGGTTTGGTTTATTTAGGCTTGCGGGTTTCATGGACGATTCTTTGTAGACAATCTCGTACATCACGCAAAAAATTTTCTAAATCAGTAAAAACCTCGTCCGAAATAAGCTCATCATAGGAATGGGAGGTTAAATTGCGCTGGTCATGATATTTGATCCAATCCTCGGCATTGGCAATTAAGCGGTATCTTGCGGCCTCACGCCAAATGTCATTGCGATAGTCGTATTCATCGCGTTGGAATATTTCAAGCAAGGTACGTTTGGTTAATTTACGCGCCAAATCAAACGTAAACTCAAAGCGTTGGATAAGGCCATCCCGCATCAAAAGACCAACTTTGCTGAGATAGGGTTCCGATGTATCGTCGTTTATGCGGGCTTCTGTGGCCAAAGATTGGGAATAGACTTCCATGCCTTCGCTAAAGGCGATGATGGCCTTTGATAAGGCGGCAATTGAGATGTCTTGAACAGTCATAAGACAAATATAGAGGTTTTCTTGCCAATTTTCAAATATGTTAATGTTGCGGCTTACCACCCCTCAATACTTAAAAGGAAGGGCGTCAAAAAGAGAGCGTCATTACCCGCAGATTTCTGCCGCGTAGCGGCATAAATCTGTCGGGTAATCCCCCAGGAGTATTATTCCTTAAACTCCTGGGGGATTACCCGACTCGCGCTGTCCGTTAATAACGGACAGCGCGGCGGGTAATGACGCTCGTTTTTTAGCGCACCCAAAGAGCGTCATTACCCACCAGACTGCAAGCGGGAATCCGCTTGCAGTCTGAGCTGGGTAATCCCCCAGGAGTTTTGGGGAATAATACGCCTGGGGGATTACCCGACTCGCGCTGTCCGTTAATAACGGACAGCGCGGCGGGTA
>JASGCR010000248.1 GCA_030054015.1 Candidatus Symbiobacter sp.
GAAGGGGGGGTAAAACTAGACTTATTCAGACCTTCCCTAAGCAGGAAGGGGGGTCTAAGTTGATAATCTTGGATCGGCTTCTGAATTTTGGCAAAACCAGCATGACCTCTCGCAGTGACCCATTCAGCGATAACGACCAGGCCAGCCTAGCGGCGCGGCGCATGACGCGCTTTGATGCCGCCAATGGGCAAAACACGCCGCCAACCTTTGATCAACCCAAAAGCCAAACCGAAAAACCCCGGCAACGCGCATGGCTCGCGGGTGTGATATGGGGGGTCATCGGTTTGTTATTGCTGTGGCTCATTCTGGCGATTTGGCCGGAATGGTTGAATGATCTGTTGCAAAGCAAAAAAACCTTTCTCAATGCCATGCTGAGCGGCATCACTTTGGCCGGTTTGTATTTTCTGGTGGCGAGCGGATTTACCCTGGTGTTCGGCTTAATGCGCAATGTCAATCTGGCGCATGGCTCGCTCTATTTATTGGGGGCTTATATCGGGCTTGATGTGGCCGATGCCACCCAAAATTGGTATTGGGGCGTGGTGGGCGGTACCTTATCCATCGCCGCCCTGGGCGTGGTGATGCAGGTGTTTATCTTTCGCCGCCTCGAAGGCGACGAATTGCGGCAAACTTTGGTGACCATAGGCCTGTCGATTTTGGCGGCGGATATTATGCTGGCGATTTGGGGCGGCCATACCAGCCAATTTACCCTGCCGGAATATTTCGAGGGGGCCGTCACCACCCCCATCATCACCGCCATCAATGAGGATGGCAGCCCGATTCACCTGACCTATCCGCTTTACCGCCTGGTGGTGTTGGCGGTGGCGGGAGTCATTGGGGTGGGATTATGGTTGGTCTTGGCGAAAACCCGCCTGGGCATGATGATCCGCGCCGGGGTTGAAGACCGCGCCATGCTGGCCGCCAGTGGGGTGAATGTGGGGGCTTTGTTCGCGGCGGTGTTTGCCTTGGGCGCGGGTCTGGCCGGTTTGGCCGGCGTGGTCGGGGCCTCCGCTCTGTCAATTTCGCCGGGCGAAGATGTGCGCTATTTGCTGGCCTCGTTGGTGGTGGTGATTGTCGGCAGCATGGGGTCGATTTTGGGCGCGGCGATTGGGGCTTTGCTGATCGGCATTGCCGAGCAAGTCGGTTTGGTCTATTTCCCCACTTATGGCATTGTTTTAACCTTTTTAATCATGGTGGTGACCCTGGCGGTGCGCCCGCAAGGACTCATGGGCGGCAAGTCCCTGCGCCTGAATGCCGCCGCCCCGCCGCGCCCGGCCCGCCAAGCCCCCGCCGATGCCGAGTTCTCGCACGATGACACGGCGGAAAATCCGCCGCACCACCATGCCGTATGGGGCGGGTTGGGTTTGGCGTTGGTGTTGTTATTGGCCCCGCTTTATTGCTCGGAATTTGTGCTGTTCCAGGTCGGCAGCCAGACCTTGATTCTCGGCATGATTGGCCTGTCTTTGATGGTGTTGGCGGGTTATGGCGGCATGGTCAGTTTGGCGCAATTAATGCTGGCCGGCATAGCGGGCTATGTGGTGGCGATTTTTGGCCCCAATGCGGTGGGGGTGTGGGGATTGAATTGGCCCTGGTGGGTGGTTATTCCCTTGGCGATAATATTATCCGGCCTGGCCGCCATGTTGGTGGGCATGTTGGCGGTGCGTACCCTCGGCATTTACACCATTATGATTACCTTGGCGATTGCCACCGCGTTTTTCTATTTTTGTCAGCAAAATTACACGCTGTTTAATGGCTTTGCCGGTTATCGCGGCGTGGCCCCGCCGGCCTGGTTCGATATGGATTGGCGGGCGGCCACGCCGTTTTATTATCTGTGCTTGGCGGTGGCTTGTTTGGCATTTTTTGCCGTGGTTTATCTGGCACGGACGCCGTTTGGCTTGGCCTTGATGGCGGTGCGTGATAATCCAAGGCGGATGAGCGCGGTGGGATTCAATGTCACCCATATTCGCATCTTGGCCTATGGCTTGTCAGGGATCATCGCCGGGGCGGCGGGGGTGTTGTATGTCTGGTTTAACGGGCGGATTTCGCCTGGTACCATCAGTGTCGCCGAGACCATTTCCATCTTGGTGATTACCGTCATTGGCGGTATGCGCCACCCGTTGGGGCCATTCTTAGGAAGTTTACTCTATATTATTCTTAAGACTTTTGCTATTGATGTGGTTGGGGCGGATCGTTTCAACAGCCTGATTGGCGTGGTATTTTTGGCGATCGTGTTGGTGTCGCCGGATGGATTGCTTGGATTATCGCGGTTTTTCCGCTCTAAATTCTCAGCTGCCACGCGCCATGTCCGATCTCTGTGACCGATAAATATTCCCGTCCCAGTTGCAACAACCGCTTAACCATCAGGGGTAAAACCATATGTTGTCCTATACCAATATTCGCCGTGTCGGTTTAATTGCCACGGCTTTTATGGGCGTGCTGGCATTGTCCAGTTTTTCGTCCAATGTTCGTGCCGAAGAAACCATCAAAATCGGCGTGTTGGCCACGCTCGAAGGCCCCTTCACCGTCCTGGGCCAGGATGGGTTACGCGGCTTTAACCTCGCCCTCAAAGAAATGAACGGCATGGTTGACGGCAAAAAAATAGTCGTCGTGCAGGGTTCATCCGATGCCTCGCCCGACAGCGCGGTCAAGGCCGCTCGCAAATTGGTCGAACAAGATGGCGTGTCGATTTTAATTGGCCCTTTGTCCGGCGATGAGGGGCTGGCGGTCAAAGATTACGCCAAAACCAAGGCAAATGTGACCTTTGTCAATGGCTCCTCCGCCGCTCAAGACACCACTCTGCGCGATCCCGCCGCGAATTTCTTTCGTTTTTCGACCGACGGGGCGCAATGGATGTCGGGCTTGGGCGATTATGTTTATAATGTCAAACATTATAAAAACATCGTCACTTTGGCCGAGGATTATTCCTTCCCCTATACCCAAGTTTTTGGCTTTTTGGCCCCGTTCTGCAAAGCCGGTGGCAAGGTCGCCAAACGTTTTTGGGTTCCCATTGGCACCAAAGATTACAGCTCGCAAATTGCCGCATTTCCCGACAAAATTGACGCGATTTATGTCGCCTTGGGCGGAGCCGATGGCATTAATTTCCTGACCCAATATCAACAAGCGGGCGGCAAAGCCCCCTTAATCGGTGGCTCGAACACCGCCGACCAATCGGTGTTGGGATCATCCGGCAAAATCCGCGACAATGTGGTGGGCATGGCCTCGGCTGGGCCTATGGCGGATACCGACTCGTCCCCGGCTTTTGTCAAATTCGTCACGGATTACAAAGCCGCGTTCAAAGACGGTTTCCCCTCGCCTTCTTTGTTTGCCCATGCCTATTACATCAACACCAAGGCGGTGTTATTGGCCCTCGCCAAAGTCAAAGGCGACCTGTCCGACAAGGGCGTGAAATTCCGCGCCGCCTTATCCAGCCTGGAATTTGACACCCCCACCGGCAAAGTCAAATTGGACAAAAACCGCAACGCCATTGCCGATATGTACCTGACCGAAGTGACCAAGGGTGCCGACGGCAAATTGTACAACAAACTCGTCAAAGTGATTCCGGCGGTCAATCAAACCCTCGGCATCCCTGAAGCCGAGTTTTTGAAACTCGGCAAAGTGGGACGCGATAACCCGCCATGTAATTGAGGGGAGGTCATAATCGGTAAGCCCACCCTGCCCCCCCCTTCCTGATTAGGAAGGGGGGGGTCTAAAAGACTTATTCGGACTATCCTTAAGGAAGGTCTGAACAAGTCTCAGAATCCAGGAAATGGCATTTGCGAGCGGTTGCATCGCAACCGCGAAGCA
>JASGCR010000013.1 GCA_030054015.1 Candidatus Symbiobacter sp.
GTGTTACCGATGTCTGTATACAAAACTGTTACCGATGTCTGTAGGCCATACATAAAGAAGGGGGGGTAAAACTAGACTTATTCAGACCTTCCCTAAGCAGGAAGGGGGGGCGTAAATGCGAATTTTCAAGGACATGGAGTATAATTCGTAAAATTTTTATTATTTTTAATCAGGTGCTTAGCAAAATCGGATTGGCCTGGTTAGAAACGCAATTTAATAATGTTTAACCAATCAGTATGATTTTTTTCTTTACATTATGTTAATTTTTTGCTTAAATTCATTTAGAGAAAGTTTATTAATTATACAAGCCGGGTGCATCATCATGGGCAAACATACAATCACTCCAAATGGAAGCATTTCCGATAATGTTAAACCTTCAAAGGTAAAAACTGTATCATTTTTACAATATATAGACAAAAAGAGACCAAAATGGGCAGAGTGGGCGACAATTATCAATGGCTTTATTGCTATATCGTTTGCTATTATCTCAACATGCTCTTTTATCTTTAGATTAGATACCTGGTTTTCAGTCACAATATGGGCAGGCATAATATGTACTGCATCATTGGTGTACCTGGCAATACTTGGTTTATTGGCCTCTCTTCGCAATCACAAAAGAGACAATAATCAGCCTGAAGATGATATGAAATCATATAACTACTTGCACCCATATATAATTCTAGCTGTAATATTTATGCTTTTTCTGATTATATGTATCTCTAGCTTTTTAATGCATAAGCATATTGCAACACTTAAAACTCCTACATGAATTCGGTAGGCTGCTTTGAATGCAGCAAGGGATAATTCCGAAAATGACCAGAAATTTTAACGATTTCATCGCCGAACTTCCGCCCGAACGGCAAAAAAAGATCGAGGCACGTGCTGCGGTGTTAATCGCGGAATATCGTGCTCACAAAAAGACGCAAGGTAGGGGCAATCTCCGCCAATTTGTCCAAAGATGCGGCAAAATTTTTGTGCTTTCTGGATTCTTCGGTAAGAACGTTAGCCGCGCTAAAGCGCGGAACGTTCTAACCTCAGAATGACAATTTCCTCTGAAAACATTAGGGAACAGGGCATGATATGACCAGGACAATTGACGAAATCATTGGCAACCTGCCCAATAAAGACCAAGATGAAATTTATCAAATGGCGGATGATCTTATTGCCGAAATGAAGGTCAATGACAAATCGCGTGGCGAGGCAAAAATTTTGGTGCCAAGCAAAACCCAAGCCTAACTATTTTTATCGACACAGATTCTACCCCAAATAAAACCGCCATTCGGTATCAACCGTGCGCCGCGCCACCTGTCCCGTACCAACCAGGTAATTTAGATGCGCCAACGCCTCGCCCAGGGCGAATCCGACCTCGAACTCATCCATTTTCATGCCGAACAGCACCGTCATCACTTGGGCGGTGGTGACGCCATGATGCAAGCCGTCGCTGGCGATAAAATCCAGGATCAAATGCAACCGATTTTGGTGGTGGATTTCCAATTCGGTCAAACGTTCATGCAGCCCATGAAAGGGCAGCCCATGCGACGGCAACACCAACACGCTATCCGGAATAATCCGCCGCAATTCCTTTAACGAAAACAAATAATCGGCCAGGGGATTGGCTTCGGGTTCATGGAACCAGACGGTAATATTGGGCGAAATCCGTTGCAAGACCTGGTCGGCGGCAATGAAAATCCCGCCCGATGCTGCCTCTTTATGGTACAAACAAATTTGTTCGGGCGCATGGCCGCCAAAGGTCAAAACCAACCAATCCCGCCCGCCCAATTCAATTGTCTCGCCCGCCCGCAATCCGACATAACGTTGCGGCAAGTTTGGGGTATGGATCAGGTAAAATGGGTGCGAGGTTTGGGCGGCGGCTTGGTTTTGCGGCATCCCCAATTGACGGAAAAAATACACCAATTGCGCCAGTTCTTGCGCTGCGGGGAGATAACGCGCGGCATAGGCGCTGAGGAATTCGCGCTCGGTGGTGTAAATGCGCGGTTGATATTCGGATTCGATCCAACCGCCATTGCCCATGTGATCGGGATGGTGATGCGTCAGCAAAGCCCGCCGGATATGTACATTGGGGGTTATGAGCCTATGCCACAGAGCGCGGGTTGGCTCATTGCCGAGGCCGACATCAATCACATCGACATCGCTGGTTAAGGTTCCCGCGCCCACCCCATCGCCCAGCAGCCAAACATTCACGTGATTCAGGCGAAACGGCAGCGGCAAATACAGCCACCCCAACCCATCGACAATTTTTTGTGGCTCACCCGCCGCCGGATGGGTCGGAAACAGATTTTCTATCGGCATTGACCCGACCTTCCTTAAACTTTTTTAAGCACATCATTGCCAATATCGCGGCGGTAAAATCCGTTGGGGAAATCGATTTTTTGCAATTCTTCATAGGCCATTTTTTGCGCGGCGGCAAGGGTGGGGGCTTTTGTGGTCACACTCAAAACACGGCCACCGTAAGCAATATATTTTTTTGGATGGGGAAAATTGTTCTTCTCATCGTTGGCAATTGCCGCGTAAAAAACTTGGCAATCGTTGGTAAGTTCAATCTTTTCCAAGCCACGAACTTCGCCCCAATTTATTATTGGTTCGGGATAGGGTTTTTGCGCCAAGACCACACAAATACTGGGGTCGTGTGAAAATTGCACCTGATGCCCCGCCAATTCCCCCCGTGCCGATTCCAGCATCAGCGGCACCAAATCTGATTTGAGCCGCATCATTAAAGCCTGGCATTCGGGATCGCCAAACCGCACATTAAATTCCAGTAGTTTGATCCCCTGGGGCGTGAGCATCAAGCCGGCGAATAATATCCCCTTAAACTCCCGTCCCTCTGCCGCCATGCCGCGCATGGTCGGGAATATGATATTTTCCATAATGTCGCGCTCTTGCGCCGCTGTCAGCAAATCGGGTGCGGATACCGCCCCCATGCCGCCGGTATTCGGCCCCAAATCCCCGTCATAGGCGCGTTTGTAATCCTTGGCCGCGCCGAACGGAATCGCCGTCTTGCCGTCGCACAGGGCGAAAAAGCTGATTTCGCGGCCAATCAGGCATTCCTCGATAATGATTTCCAACCCGGCTGCCCCGAATTTTTTGTCATTCATCGCTGTGTCAATAGCCGCGTGTGCCATTACGAGGTTGTCATTGCAATTTTTATGGATATTACACACCGTAACACCTTTCCCCGCCGCCAAACCATCGGTTTTTATCACCCAATTGGCCAATGGATTAATTATATATTGATTTTGTATAAACTTATGAGCTTGTTCACGATCCGTAAAACGGCGATATTGGGCGGTGGGAATATCATGGCGGGCGCAAAAATCCTTCATAAAGCCTTTGGAGCCTTCCAATATGGCGGCGGCTTGATTGGGGCCAAAGGCGGCAATGCCGCGTTGGACGAGTTGATCAACCAACCCATCGGCCAATAAGGTTTCGGTGCCAACCACCACCAAGTCGATTTTTTCTTTTACGCAATAATCAAATACATCTTCTTGCCCTAAGCCAAAACCCTGCGACATGAGAGGTTTTTCTTTCGGCCAGTTAAATACTTTATTGACTAAAGGCGACTGGTGAATTTTCCAGGCTAAGGAAAATTCGCGCCCGCCGCCGCCCACCACCAGGATATTTAATTTTTTGTCTGACATATTCATACCTTTGTATATTTGCCTATGCGCATTTGGTTATAAGGCCTTCCTAAAGGAAAGCCCAAATAAATCCCAAACTTGCCAAGAGAGCCGCGCATTTGCGAGCCATCAGAATTGTCCAATTGCGAAGCAATTGGGTAACAATTCGATGCTGCGTGCGCATCGCGCGAAGCAGGCCAGCAATAATGCCGCATCGCTTATCCAGAAAAATCTAGTAATTTCAGAATGTTACTGGATTGCTTCGCGGGCGAAGCCGCCCGCTCGCAAATGCCAATTTTTTTGGTATTGAGACTTGTTCGGAGGTTCCTTGGAGCCTGATTCAAAACTAGGTTCCATATTATGACTTTTATACATTTGTCATCATCCCCCGCCGCCGCGCAGCCAAAGAGCGGCAAAAAAGTGAGCGTCATTACCCGCCGGACAGCAAGCGGATTTCCGCTTGCTGTCCGAGTCGGGTAATCCCCCAGGAGTTTAAGGAATAATACTCCTGGGGGATTACCCGACAGATTTATGCCGCTTCGCGGCAAAAATCCGCGGGTAATGACGCTCCTTTTTTTTAGGACTTAATCAGACTTTCCCTAAGGAACCTCCGAATAAGTCACTTTTTTGCCAAAAGAACGGCGCATTTGCGAGCGGCGCAGCCGCGAAGCAATCCAGAAAGGTCAGGCATTTCAACGGTTTGCTGGATTGCTTCGCGGGCGAAGCCGCCCGCTCGCAAATGCCACTTTTTTTTTGAGACTTGTTCAGAGCTTCCCTAAGCAGGAAGGGGGGCGTAAAGGCGAATTTTCAAGGACAAGGGAGTATACCCTCAGACTTTATCCCTTGCGAATAAAGTCAATAATCTCGGTGATTTCTGCGATGGTGGTGTCGAACCATTCTTTGCCGGGTGCTTCGCGCTTTTTGTCACGGTAATCAAGGATTTTGTGAATCGCTTGTTCCATTTTCAAGGTCTTATTCACCGGCCATTGTTCCAATATTTTGGGTGGCTCAAACATATTTGATTGTTGCCCAATCCGAACATCAACATCTTTCTCGGTACGACCAATTTTTATCGGGAAATCTTCTCCCTTTGGCTTAATAATCATCGGAAATGAATAGGCGTAAATCGTTCCGTCAAACTCCTCAGAATCTTCTTCGATTTCTTCAATTTCTTCATCATCAGATTTATTTTTGTATACCCCTTCACTAACTTTTTCAAAGACGTGCTTTTGCTTGACAATCTGGGCAACGAAAGACTTTACCGATGTGTCAAGCATCATCCTTTTACCGTTTTTTCTTGTAACGATCATTGATTTTTGCTCTTCGCTAAGAACATCTTCAATCAACGGAAGCATGATGTCGCGCAGAATAAAAGGTTGATCACCTTTTTCAGATGCAATTTGAATTACCTTGGGCAATATATTATATTTAGCCAACCAATAGGCGTAACGTTGACTTGCTTCAAATTCTGGCGGTTGAATTTCTGACATATTGTTCCCCGAATCTTAACAAGGGTGATGGAAAAAAGAACCGCTTACCCCTGGGTACGCGGCGGCACCTAACTATTTCAGGCCAGGGGTGCGGCAAAGCGTGACTCCGATGCCGCCAATGGTGCCAAATTTGCCAATGAATCCTTATCTTTCGCCTGATACCGTTGCATGATATTCTGACTTTCCTGGACAATTTCGTCGCGCGAGGCGGCATCCATCAAGCCGTGACGTTCCATGCTATCCGCCATCTCGATAAGGGTTCGGCCTAAATCCAGGTTCAGTTCATCGTTGGTCATAATCAATCTCCTCTAATTCGCCGCTTAATAAATAATCGTCAAGTTCATCATTCGCCGCAATCATAAAATTTCTGCCAATTTTTTTTAAGATCATGAGATAATCTTTATCGATATTATCCAAATCATTTTTCGCATAGCCATATAAAAGAAAGGCCCGGTCACCAATTTTATAAGCGATGATCGTACGATAGCCACCTGATCGGCCCTGCCCAGCCCGCGAAATACGCTGTTTAATCAGCCCGCCGCCAAGATCGGCATCAACCAAACCATTCTCGGCACGCAAAACCGCTTCCTTTAGACTTGTATCACTAATATGCTCTTTTCGAGCAAATCGCGCAAGGTTCTTGAGTTTAAATATTTTCATGGCGATTATTTTGATTGAATATACTGATCATCACCGCCACACAAGCCGCGCCGCCAAAACGCATAAAAACCATGCGTTTTGCCCAAAGAATGGCGCGGAGTCTGGCGGGGTTTCTCGTTCTTGAGGCAGGAAAATGAGGGGGCGAAGCCGCCCCCTCACACTCCCCCAAGCAAAAGGGTTAAGGGGGTTGAGGCGCAACGCGCATCAACCCCCTTAACAATCCCCTTTTTGTATTTTTCGCGCAATGTTGCCGCAGGTGCGATGAAAAAGCTAATCGCGGCGGCACGTTGCCGCGGAAAGACTGACCGAGGCGGCACGTTGCCGCGGAAAGATTAACCGCCGTGGCACGATGCCACCGCCCGGCCCGTCATCACCGTCGCCAAATGCGCCCGATATTCCGCCGAGGCATGGAGATCGCCATTAAAATGGCTCATATCCACCTTCACCCCCTCAACCGCCGCCGCCGAGAAACTTTTGGCCAAGGCATCCTCCAACGGTTTCGCACGGAACACGCCATTGCCGCCGCCCGTTATCGCCACCCGCACACCCGCGTCGGTTTGCGCCACAAACGCGCCAATAATCGCAAAACGCGAAGCCGGTTGCAAAAATTTGCCATAACCCGATTTTTTGGGCGCGGTAAATTCCCACCCCGTCAAAATTTCGTCCTCAGCCAACGCGGTCGCAAACAATCCCTTGAAAAATTGATCCACCGCAATCCGGCGTTTGTTGGTGATGATCTCGCCGCCAATCGCCAACACCGCCGACGGATAACAGGCCGCCGGATCATTATTGGCGACCGAGCCGCCAAACGTACCCCGATTGCGCACCGCCGGATCGCCAATATGCGCTGCCAAATGCGTCAAGCCCGGCACCAATTTTTGCAATTGCGCATCCCGCGCCACCGTGTCGTGCAACGTCGCGCCGCCAATCGTGACTTTATTGCCCGCCACCCGCACATAATTCAAATCGGCCAAGCCCGCCACCGCGACCAAAGCCGAAGGCTGCGCCAAACGTTGTTTCATGGTCGGCAAAAGGCTTTGGCCGCCGCCCAGGATTTTCGCCCCGTTTTTGGCCTGTGCCGCCAAGAATTTGCCGGCTTCGTCCACTGATTTCGGTCGCACATAGTCAAAGCGATACATGGTTTTTCTCCCATAAAATTTCAGACTTAGGTAGCTTTAGGAATGTCCGGACAAGTCTTTTTCAAAAGAGATTCGCATTTGCGAGCGAAGCGAAGCAATCCAGTAGCATCCTGAAATTGCTAGATTTTTCTGGATTGCTTCGCTTCGCTCGCAAATGCGATTTCCTGGATTCTGAGACTTATCCAGACTTTCCTTGAGAAGTTGTCCCTTGCAAAACCTGCCAAATCTTTTCCGGCGTCGCGGGCATGTCCATGTGGGAAATGCCCAACGCATCGGTAATCGCATTCATCACCGCCGGTGGGGAGGCTATTGCCCCGGCCTCGCCGCAACCCTTGGCCCCTAATGGGTTATGGGTGCAAGGCGTAACCGTGAAACCCAACCGCATATTCGGCAATAAATCGGCGCGTGGCATGGCGTAATCCATGTAACTGCCGGTTTGCAATTGCCCATCGGCATCATAAACCCCGTGTTCCAGCAAAGCCTGTCCCACGCCCTGGGCAATGCCGCCATGCACTTGCCCCTCGACAATCATGGGGTTGATGATGGTGCCGAAATCATCCACCGCGACCCAATCGACGATTTTGACCTCGCCGGTTTCGGGGGTGATTTCCAATTCGCACACATGGCATCCCGCCGGATAGGTGAAATTGGCTGGGTCATAGAACGCGGTCTCGTCCAGGCCGGGTTCCAAATCGGGCGGATAATTATGCGGCACATAAGCGGTAAAGGCGATCTCGCCAAAACTCCGTTTTTTGTTGGTGCCGCGCACGATAAATTCGCCGTCATCAAAATCGACTTCTTCCGGTTTGGCTTCGAGCAAATGGGCCGCGATCAATTTGCCCTTGGCGATGATTTTGTCGCAGGCCCGCATAATCGCCGTCCCGCCCACCGCCAAAGAACGCGAGCCATAAGTACCCATCCCCATCGGGATCATGCCGGTATCGCCCTCAACCACTTCGACTTTATCGGCGGGAATGCCCAATTTCGAGGACACGACCTGGGCAAAAGTGGTGGCGTGGCCTTGGCCGTGCGAGCTTGAGCCCGACAAAATAGTGACGGTACCGGTGGCATTGACGCGCAATTGCGCCGATTCCCACAATCCAACCCCGGCCCCCAGCGATCCCACCACGGCGGAGGGCGCGATGCCGCACGCCTCGATATAAGTGGAAAAACCCAGACCGCGCAATTTGCCGGATTTTTTCGCGGCTTCTTTGCGTTTTGGCCAGTTTTTATAGTCAATCATGTCCAACGCCATATTCAGCGACGCATCATAATCGCCAATGTCATAAACCAAGGCCACCGGCGTTTGATACGGGAATTGCGTTTTTTTGATGAAATTCTTGGCCCGTAACACCGCCGGGTCCATTTTCATTTCCCGCGCCGCATTTTCAACCAAGCGTTCAATCAGATAGGTCGCCTCAGGCCGCCCGGCCCCGCGATAGGCATCAACCGGCGAAGTATTGGTAAAACTGGCTTTGACATTGGCATAAATGATCGGGGTGGTATATTGCCCCGCCAATAAGGTGGCATAAAGATAAGTCGGCACACAGGTCGAGAAACTCGACAAATACGCCCCCATATTGGCGATGGTTTCGACCTTAAGCCCGACAAATTTGCCGTCTTTATCCATCCCCAATTGCGCCACCGTGACGTGATCACGGCCATGCGCATCGGATTGGAAAGATTGCGAGCGATCCGCCGTCCATTTCACCGGCCGCCCAATTTTCATCGAAGCCCAGGCGCAGACCGTTTCCTCGGCATAGGCGAAAATTTTCGAGCCAAAACCTCCCCCCACATCGGGGGCAATCACCCGCAATTTCGCTTCCGAAATGCCCAGCACAAAGGCGCATAAAATCAAGCGCAGCAAATGCGGGTTCTGGGTGGTTGACCACAAAGTATAATTGCCCGTGCCGGCATCATATTCGCCCAAAGCCGCGCGGGGTTCCATCGCATTCGGGATCAGGCGGTTATTGACCAAGGTCAGTTTGGTGACATGGGCTGCCGATTTCAACGCCGCATCAATATCGCTCTGGCTGCCCAATTCCCAGTCGTAACAAAGATTGCCAGGGGCCTCGGCGTGGATTTGCGGCGCCCCAGGTTTAAGCGTCGCATCGCATTTAACCGAAGCGGGCAAGACCTGGTAATCGACCTGGATTAACTCCGCCGCATCTTGTGCTTGTTCTAATGTCTCGGCAATCACCACCGCGACCTGGTCGCCGACATATTTGGCGGTATCGCGGGCCAGGGGATAATGCGGCGGAGCCTTGTGCGGCTGGCCGTGGCGATCCTTGACCGTCCAGCCACAAGGCAGCGAACCAACCTTGTCGGATTCCATATTCTTGCCGACAAAGAGGGCGACCACGCCGGGGGCGGATTTGGCCGCTGCGATGTCGATGCTGCGAATTTTGGCATGGGCATGGGGCGAGCGCAGAAAATACGCATAAGCCTGGCCCGGTCGGTTCATATCATCGGTGTAATGGCCTTTGCCGGTGATGAATTTTTGGTCTTCGCGGCGCAAAACTTTGGCCCCGATGCCATCGGCTTTGGGTTTGGCTTTGAACAATGTTTTTTCCATCTTTCCCTCCTGAAACAGCATGATTTTTCCGGTTGGTGCGGATTGTTTTTTTATGATGCAAGCAGCGCGTGACGGTTGCGGCAACGAAATTTTAGGAAAGTCTGAAGAAACCTTCTAGACCTCCCCTTCCTGCTTAGGGGACCTCCGAACAACTGCGGCAACGTGCCGCCGCGTCCAGTAGAGGTACCTTGAATCCCGCATAAAACTGCGCCCCGCTTCGCGGGCGGCGCGGTGGTTTTGGGCTTTTAAGATTCTAAGCACCAACCCCACCAAGAAAACCTAGCGTTCGCCTACGGCTCACTAAGGTTTTCTATCCTCCCCTCCCTACGGGAAGGGGAGGTCATGAGTGTTTTACTGACTTCTTCAGACCTTCCCGAACACCCCTCTACATAGCAGCCGCTTGTACCGATTTGACGATGTTGTGATAGCCGGTGCAACGGCAAATATTGCCCTCCAACCAATGGCGGATGGTGGCTTCGTCGGGTTTGGGATTGCGGGCGAGCAATTCGGTCGCCGACATGATCATGCCGGGCGTACAAAACCCGCATTGCAGCCCGTGATTGTCTCGAAAAGCCTGTTGCAGCCGGGACAAACCCGCCGCGCCAATCCCCTCAATGGTTGTGACTTTTTTGCCATCCGCCTCAACCGCCAGCATGGTACAGCTTTTGAGCGAACGCCCATCGACATGCACCACACAGGCCCCGCATTGGCTGGTGTCGCAACCGACATGGGTGCCAGTCAGGCGAAGGTCATTGCGAATGACATCGACCAATAATTCATTATCGGCCACCGATAATTTATGCGTCGTGCCATTGACGGTCAGTGAAATATCTTGCATGTGTCGCCCCCCAATATTGATGCCCATAGGATTGATACCCACAGGATTGATGCCCATCGGCCCGCGACCCTGGCGGTACCGAACGTTGCCTGGAATTATCAACAGGAATTCTTGACCGGAATTTTTAATATTGCCTTAACCAGGAACTGATTAAACTCTTGCACATGACGCGCCATTGGTCAAGCACCAGAATCAATCAGGCCATAGATTTTTTTTATGAAGCGTGAGGGGATGATTTTTTCTGACGATGTAACTGCTTAATTCGATCTTGAAGTCAATAAAATTAAAATGTAAGATGCGCAACTATGGAGTAACCATAATGGATAAGTTGATCGAAGAAAATCGAAAAAGCAATTTTTTTCCCGCCCTACCAAAAATGGAAGACTTTATCGTTAAAGGAAAGCATTCGGTCGTTTCTCTGTTTTCAGGGTGTGGCGGAATGGATTTAGGGTTTTTGGGCGGGTTTGATTTCCTTAGGAAGACTTATGAAAAAAATAATTTCGATATAATTTGGGCGAATGAACTAAATCCAACCGCAATTAAAACTTATCAGAAGAATATCGGCGGTAACGTTTTTTCCGGCGATATATGGCAGCAAATTGACAAGCTTCCACCTAAGGCAGAAATTGTCATTGGCGGCTTTCCATGCCAAGATATTAGTGTGAATGGGAAGGGAGCCGGTGCCTTTGGCAATAAAAGCGGATTGTATCGTGCCATGGTAGAGGTGGTCGCAAGAATAATGCCGAAAATATTTGTCGCAGAAAATGTGAAAGGGCTTTTGATGCGACACCAAACCGAAACCCTTTCAATAATTACAAATGCCTTTTCTGATCTTGGGTACAATGTGACTTCGCATTTACTTCATGCTGCCGATTATGGGGTTCCTCAAACGCGTGAGAGGGTAATTATCGTTGGTACTTTACCTGAGATAAGAAAGTTTGTACCGCCTAAACCTGTGCTTCATCCCTTTGAGTACATAACCGCTGAACAAGCTATTGGCGATCTCGCAAATTTAGCAGAAGATGAAACATTCAACCATATATGGAGCCGAGCAGAATTAAGCCCTGACCAGGGTGATAGAAGATTAAAACATGACCGTCCAGGTTATACAATTCGTGCCGAATGTCACGGAAATATCCACTGGCATTACAGTTTAAAGCGTCGTATTTCCATGCGTGAAGCATTAAGGATTCAGTCTTTCCCAGATAATTTTGTTATTCAAGCAAAATTAAGGGAAGCAGAAAGACAAATAGGTAATGCTGTTCCGCCTGTTCTGGCGTGGCATGTTGCAAAATCGGTTGAGACATGCCTCGCGTAATGTTTAACCGAGACGATTCAGGAAAATACTGAAACAAAAATAATGAGATACTAATGTTAGAAACTGAATTTGAATCATATCTTTCTGAAATTTGCATTCGTTTGACCAACGAATCAAAAATTTCAAAATTTACCGACTCACGCGTATTTGAATCACGCGTACGCGAAATTGTTGGGCAGACTTTAATAGACAATAAATTTTCAGTTGATTTTAACCCTGAGTCACAAGCATTTCCAGATATTGCCCTCGGCAATTATGGGATTGAAGTGAAATTAAGTTTAAGTGATTCTTGGCGAACCGTTGCGAACAGCGTATTAGAAACCAATCGAATTGTTGGAATCGATAAAATTTACATTATCTTTGGAAAAATGGGTGGTGTTCCAGAAGTCAGGTGGGGAACATATGAAGCCAGCATCATGCATGTAAGAACCTCTCATGTTCCTAGATTTGAAATTGAAATTGGCGCAAAAGAATCGCTCTTTTCAGTTATGAACGTAAGTTACGATGAATTTCGTTATTTTGATATTCACAAAAAAATGGAATTTATTCGAAAATATGCCAGAGGGAGATTAAAAGCAGGCGAACGTTTATGGTGGCTTGAAGACGCTAAAGACGATGAACATTCCTTGCCCATTCAAGCCAGGTTATACACTAAATTACCCATGAAAGAAAAAACAAAGCTACGCGCTGAAGCTGTGCTATTGAATCCTCAAATTGTTGATTCTGGTCGAAATAGAAATAAATATGATGACGTTGTTTTGTATTTATTGACCTATCATGGTGTCCTTTGCCACCAGGTGAGAGATTTGTTCTCTGCGGGGAGTGTAGCCAATCCAAATAAGGATAATAACGGAGGAATTTATATTGCAAGAGCATTACTGCTCCTTGAGGAAGAAATGAAGTTGTCTGCACTCACAATGGAAAATTCACTCTTTATTGAATACTGGGGTGAATCTGTAAAACCGGAAAATAGAATTTCTGAGTGGCTTCGTCGGGCAGATTTGTACGCAAAAGATTGGAAACCCTCAGAAATATTATTTAAGGGTATAATTTAACTCAATCCCCCCCCTCACGCCAAACCCACTTTCCCCATGCTCAAAAATTTGTCGCGGCGGTGGGATTTGATGGCTTCGCCGGATAGGGCGGCAAAAAATTCCAACGAATTTTCGATGTCATCGCCGACGCGGGTCATGGTGAGATCGGGATCGCGGTGGGCGCCGCCGATGGGTTCGGCAATCACCCCGTCAATCACTTCAAGCCGCAGCAAATCTTGGGCCGTGAGTTTCAACGCCTCGGCGGCATCCTCGGCATGTTCGGCGGAGCGCCATAAAATACTGGCGCAACCTTCGGGGCTGATCACCGAATAAACCGCGTGTTCTAACATATAGACGTGATTGCCGGCGGCAATCGCAATCGCCCCGCCCGATCCGCCCTCGCCTATCACCACCGACACGATGGGTACCCGCAAATCCAAACAGGTTTCAATTGATCGGGCGATGGCCTCGGCCTGGCCGCGCGCCTCGGCATCGACGCCGGGATAGGCCCCCGCCGTGTCGATCAGGGTGATGACGGGCAGATTAAACCGCTCGGCCAGGCGCATCAGGCGGATCGCCTTGCGATAGCCTTCGGGCTTGGCCATGCCGAAATTGTGATAGACGCGGGTTTGCATGTCATGGCCGCGTTCATGCGCCATCACCACCACCGAGCGACCGCGAAACCGCCCCATGCCGCCTATTATCGCGTGATCATCGGCAAAGGCGCGATCTCCCGCCAATTCGGTGAAATCATTGATCAAAAAATTGACAAAATCTTTGCCATGCGGGCGGTCGGGGTGGCGGGCGACTTGTACCTTTTGCCAGGCCGATAGCCGCGCAAAAGTGGTGCGGCGCAGGCGGGATGCCTTGGCCTCCAATTTCGCTACTTCTTCGGCGATGTTGATGTTGCCATTGCTACCCAAATGGCGCAATTCCTCGATTTTGGCTTCTAATTGGGCAATCGGTTTTTCAAATTCCAAGATGTTGCGCATGGGAGGGGGGCCTTAAATGATGGGGAGTGCCGCGTCAGTTTTCACCCTAATTAATGTGGCGGATTTTGGCAAGGGCGGCAGAGATTTTTTCACCTTACCTAAAAGAACAGGCCTAGTTTTTGCGCCTTTTGGTCGGGTTGCAGCTATATTTCACTTCCGGCTCGGTGGGCAAAGGCGGCAATAACAAACCCGGATCGACCGCAATATCGTGCCAATAAATGCCCCAATGCACATGCGGGCCGGTGGCGCGTCCGGTCATGCCGATACGGGCAATGAGCTGGCCTTGGCGAATTTTTTGGCCAGGTTTCACCAAAATTTTCGATAAATGGGCAAAGACCGAAGACAGTCCATGCCCATGATCAATCATCAAAGTCTGTCCGGTCAAGACCATATGGTGATCAACCAAACTGACGATCCCCGCCGCCGGGGCGCAAATTTCCGACCCCATCGGTGCGGCAATGTCGATCCCGGCATGAAACGCATGGGGTACTCCCGCCAAAATGCGCTGACTGCCAAAAATGCCGCTAATCCGCCCCAACACCGGCCAGATAAACTCTTGGCGATAGCCAATCCCATCGGTGTCGCGCTGCCGGGCTTGGCGAATTTTGGCGGCATTGGCGGCGATTTTTTTAACCGTCGCGGCATTGACATCATTGGTCAGGCGTTGGGGCAGATTATCGATACGTTGAATGTCCCAATCGCGGGAGATGATATCAAATGTGATGGTTTCTTTGTCATAAGTCCCCTTGGCCCCTGCGGTCATGAGGGTGAGATCACTGGCATTGTCGCCCGTGGCATCGCGCGGAATGGCAAAGATAAACCGCCCATCGGCGGAAAGTTTCACCGGCATCCCGGCGAAAAATAATTGGGGATGACGCGTCCGCCAGGGCAGTGCCACTTGCCCTTGCACCAAAGCACCCGCCAACACCGCCACGCCCGGTGCCGCCACGCCCGGTGCCGCCAAACCCTGCGCCGTCAAACCCTGCGCGGCCGGGGCCGTTTCGACCCGATTGGGCAAAGCCACATAAGGCGGGTCCAGACTGTCGCGGCGGCCAGGCAGGAGCGTCATCGGGTTGAGCGAGGTCTCGCTCTCCGTCACAGTGACCGACTCCGCCGCACATGACGGGGGAATCACCGCCAACCCAAGCAACAAAACGATTCTGAGGTTCATTTTAACCATCCCAGTCTAATTTACCTGGTTTTACCGGTTTGGTCAGCACAATATTCGGGCCGTTGCTGATTCAATTCTGGTCATTGCCGTTTCAACCAACACGATCAGATTTGCCGCATCATGCCCTAAACTATAATTAGTTTTTATAAAAGATATAAAAAATTTAACAGTTTTTTAACGAAATCCGTTATAGAATTTCTATGGGAGTAAATTCGCTCCGTTTGATGATGAAAGGCACTGAATTATGAAAATCTTGACTCTTCCGCTCGTTTTTAACGGTTGTTTGGCGTTGTTGGTGGCTGGCTTTATGCTGTTGGCGGCGCATAATGCCCAAGCCTCTAACTTGGGTATGACCGCTACCCATGCCGCGGCTTCGGGTATGAAATCCCATATGGTACAGATTGCCAATGATCCGACCTTGCATACCCGCATGATGGGAATGAGAGCCAAAATGGACAAAATGGGCAAAATGATGAAAACCATGGCGATGGACGATGCCAAAAAAGCCAACCTCATGGCCGAAATGGATAAAATGGATACCATGATGAACGACATGGATGCCACGATGAAGGGCATGATGGCGATGATAAAATAAGGCTCTCGCTGGGCCGTCATGACGCGCCGAGAGATGAGGGGGGCGTGGTATTCCATTTTGGGGGTGCCGCGCCCCTCTTTTTTTGCCGAACTTGGCTTTTTTTGCCGAACTTGGCTTGCTTAGGTTGAAAAAACCCTATTGTGCAGTGCGGCAAAATCCGATATAAATTATATTGCATGGCAATGAAGCCCGCCTGTGCCTGGTGCCGCATTTTCCCTCAAAAAAAGGGGTAACGCGGGCGAAAAATTGCCATTTTTGTTTCATTTATCGGAGCCTAGAAATGTCCGTCACTTATGATAACGCGTCGCAAAATGCCGTTTTCGCTGATTTGAAATTGGGGCAAACCGCCAGTTTCTCGAAAACCGTGACCGAGGCCGATATTATCATGTTTTCCGGGGTATCGGGCGATGTCAATCCCGCCCATATCGACCAACATTACGCCGCCAATTCCATGTTCAAGGGACGCATTGCTCATGGCATGTTGTCGGCCAGCTTTATCTCCGCCGTGCTTGGAACCCGTTTGCCCGGCCCTGGCACGATTTACCTCAGCCAAACCCTGAAATTCAAAGCACCGGTGCGGCCAGGCGATACGGTCACGGCGCGCGTCACGGTCAAAGAATTAATCGCCGACCGCAAACAAGCGGTACTCACCACCCAATGTTTCGTCGATGAAATTTTGGTCATTGATGGCGAGGCCCTGGTCATGATCCCCACCGCCAAAAAAGCCGAATCTTCCCCCGAAAAACAAGTCATTGCCGCGGAATAACCCTTTGCGTGCGGTGTGATATTACTTGGGGAGTGGGTTGAATAGGTCGTACTGACCCCCCCTTCCTGCTTAGGAAGGGGGGGAAACCGATCCTTGG
>JASGCR010000249.1 GCA_030054015.1 Candidatus Symbiobacter sp.
TTTTTGCCGCTCCCTTTTTTGCCGCTCCCTTTTTTGCCGCTCCCTTTTTTGCCGCATTTTTTTGGGCAATGCGCTCCCCGTAGCCGCGGTTACGAACTGCCGATGAGAATGCCGGCGGCCAAGACCAATAATCCCCCCACCACCACTTGGAACATGGCGGAAAGAAAGGGCGTGTCCATGTAACGCTTGCGAATCCAGGCAATGGTTAATAATTCGATGAACACCACCACAAAGGCCAGGCCATTGGCAATGGCAATATTGGTAATCAGATAGGGCAAAGTATGGCCAAGCCCGCCAGCAAACGTCATTAACCCGCATAACAGGCCGCGCCAAAGCGGGCTGCCGCGCCCGGTCAATGAGCCGTTATCTGATGCCGCTTCGGTAAAGCCCATGCTGATGCCGGCCCCAACCGACGAGGCGATACCGACCAAAAAGGTTTGCCAACTATTATGCGAGGCAAAAGCGGCGGCGAATAAAGGTGCCAAAGTCGAGACCGAGCCATCCATCAAACCAGCCAATCCCGGTTGCACGATTTGCAACACCCATAATTTACGCTGCATCAAACGTTCTTTGTGGGCGACATCTTGGGTGACGTGTTGTTCTTCTAAACTATTGGCGGTGTGTTCGTGTTTGGCTTCCTCGGCAGCCAAATCGCCCAGCATTTGCCGGATCGACACATCGCGCGAGGTTTGGGCGGCCAGGCGGTAAAATCGCCCAGTCTCGGCTTCCATCAAAGCGGCGCGTTCGCGGGCGCGTTCGACCGATAAATTGGGGCTAAGCCAGACCGAATCGCGCTCGACAAAGCCCTTGACATCTTCGCGGCGAATATAGGGAATGTGGGTGCCGAATTTACTTTTGTACAAATCTAATAATTTATGGCGGTGGGTGTTTTCTTCATCGGCCATGCCGGTGAAAATCATGGCCGTATCAGGAAATTGTCCTTGCAAGGCGGCGGCAATATCGCCATAGGTGCGGCTGTCCTCTTCCTCTAGCGTGATGGCTAAGGCGAGCAATTCGCGTTCGGATAATTCTGAGAAATTGCGCTTTTTCATTGGAAATTTCCATAAAGTTTGGCATGGTTGTGCCGAGATATTGCCGCGCGCCGCAAAATTTTACAAGCGACTTGAGCAGCCTCCCCCCCAAAACTCAGCCCATTGCCCATTAAAGCCAAAGATCGTGACCATTGCAAAAAAATTTTTACCAAAAAGCCTGTTTATGCGCATGATCTTGATGATCGTGCTGCCGGTGGTCATGGTGCAATTCGTGTTCCTGGTGATTTTCTATGGCAATTTATGGGACATTGTTTTGCGCCGCCTGAGCCGCGCCGTCGCATCCGAGGTGTCAATCGTGGTGCGGCATCATCTTTATTTCCGCAACGTCAAAGACCGCGATTGGTCGATTGAAACCGCCAGCCAAGAAACCGGCTATGAAATTGAATTTTTCCGTGGGCGCATGATCTTACCCTCAACCAAATCATCCCGTTTTAGCTATGGCACCTTAGAGCATAACTTAAAGGTACAGTTAAAAGAATCTTTGTCGGAAAAATTCTATTTGAATCTGTGGGGAACGCCAGGCGTGGCCATTATCGATGTGCAAGTCGATGATGGTTATATCGAATTTCGCGTGCCGATTTCGCGTTTATATACCAGTTCCTCTTGGCTGGTATTGGTTTGGATGTCGGGCTCGTCGATTATATTTTTGTTCATTTCGGGGTGGTTTTTGCGCAATCAAATCAAACCAATCCGTAAATTGGCCGAGGCGGCGCGACAATTTGGCGAAAACAAACCGGACGAGTTCCTGCCCGAAGCCGGTTCATTGGAAGTACGCGAAGCCACCCGTGCCTTTATGGTGATGCGCCAGGATATTCGCCGCCATGTCACCCAACGCACCGAGATGTTGTCGGCGGCCAGCCATGATCTGCGTACCCCCTTGACGCGCATGAAGTTGAATCTTGAATTATTGGAATTGGGCGAAGCGGGCGCCGGCTTAAAACAAGACATCGCCGATATGGAGCGTTTGATTTCGGCTTATCTTGATTTTTTACGCGGAGCCGGCGATGAACCTTTTACCCAGGTCAGTTTGGCCGCATTCCTGGCGGAAATAGGCCAGAATGCCAATCGCAGTGGCTTAGAATTTACCGCCGATTATGACGCAAAACTGGCCGCGAACGCGCCCTTGGTGCGGCTGCGCAAATTGGCCATGAAGCGGGTGTTTGACAATTTAATCTCGAATGCGGCCCGTCACGCGACTCGCGCCAGTTTGTCCTATCAATGGGTGGGGCAAAAATTGGTGCTTTATTTCGATGATGATGGGCCGGGCATTCCGCCCGCCTTGCGCCATCATGCGTTTGAAGCTTTTTCACGGCTGGAATCATCGCGCAATTATGACACGGGCGGTTATGGGCTGGGGCTGGCTTTGGTGCGCAATGTGGTCGAAGATCACGGCGGCGCGGTATTTTTGCACGATTCACCCAAGGGAGGGTTGCGGGTGGAAATTTCATTGCCGCAGCCAAATTGACCGACATGACCCATCCATCATCCCCTCACCCCTCGCCTTACCCCTCGCCGGTTCGCGGGCCGGCCTTTCGCCCAGGCACCATCGGCGATGCCGTGATTGGGGCCAGCGCGCTGTTCCACCAGGCCGGGGTGGCGATGCCGCGCCTGGATGCGCAAATTTTATTGGCCGCAATCACCGGCAAGGCGGCGGCGGGCTTGGTCGTCATGGCGGGCGATGAGCGGCTCACGGCGGCGCAAATCCAACAATTTCACGCCTGGGTAGAGCGGCGATGCCGGCGCGAACCGGTATCGCACATCATCGGACGGCGCGAATTTTGGAGCCTGGAGTTTGCGGTGTCGGCGGCCACGCTCGACCCGCGCCCGGACAGTGAAATTTTGGTCGCCGCCGCCCTCGACCATTGCGAGATCGGGTTTAGGGGCTGCATCCTCGATCTCGGTACCGGCAGTGGCTGTTTGATCTTGGCTTGGTTAAGCGAAAGACCCGCCGCCAGCGGGATCGGACTCGACCAAAGCCAGGCCGCAATTGCGGTGGCGGAACATAATGCCCGGCAATTACACCTGGCCAGTCGCGTCCAATTCCAGCTGGGGGATTGGCAGGAATTTCGCCTGGCGGCGGGCGCGAAGGCCGATCTGGTCATCGCCAATCCGCCCTATATCCGGCACGCCGAATTGACCGGCCTGGCCCCCGAACTTGCATTTGATCCGATTTTGGCCTTAGATGGGGGGCCGGATGGTCTCACGGCTTACCGCCAAATCATCGCGCGGCAGCATGAATTTTTGCGGCCAGGCGGCAAATTATTGTTTGAAATTGGCTGGGATCAAGCCGATGCGGTGGAGGATTTATTGCGGCTGGCGGGACTTGGTCTGATCGAAAAACGCCGTGATTTGGCTGGGTGTGATCGGGTGCTGGTCGCGCAATCGCCTGAGGCGGGCCAGGCCTGCCAAGAATCAAGGGGTCACGCATCTGGTGTCGCGTAAAAATTTTAATTGGCTTTCGTCCAAAATACGGTTAGTTTTGCTTATTCATTTTGTGGACAAAATCAGATACGGTTAAATCGGAGCCGCGATGGCGATGCATCGCCCCTAATTCGGCAATTGCAGAATGAACGCCCCCTTTTTTTGGGGGGACTATATACTTGACGAGCAAGAGCGTCATTTTAGGGTTCATAAAGTTTTTCGACTTGTTCGGTCATTCCTTAGGGAAGGCATGATTAAGTCTTTTAGACCCCCCCTTCCTGCTTAGGAAGGGGGGGAAAGCGACGCTTAGGGCGAAGCCCT